>DAOMFH010000070.1:3055-8628 GCA_035429705.1 Actinomycetota bacterium | reverse complement strand
CCTCCATCGTCACGGTCAGGCAGGAGCCAGCCACCGGCTGATCGCGCACCTTCCGGAACAGCGAAGACGGGTCGGCGACCTCGCGCAGGCCGTCCTCGTCGTGCTCGAAGCAGGCCACCTCGTCGGTCGGGCCGAAGCGGTTCTTCACCGAACGCAGCAGTCGCAGCGACGAGGTCCTGTCGCCCTCGAAGGTGACCACCGTGTCCACGAGGTGTTCCAGGGCGCGTGGGCCGGCCACCGAGTTGTCCCGGGTGGACTGGCCGACCAGCAGGGTCGGCAGGTTGTGGGTCTTCGCCCACTGCGTGACTGACTGGGTGACCTCGTGGACCTGCGCGACCCCGCCGGCCCGCGAATCGATCGCGGCGGTGGCGATCGTCTGCACCGAGTCCACGATCAGCAGTGCCGGTCGCAGTTGCGCCACATGGGCGAGAACCTGCTCGAGTTCGGTCTCGTCGGCGATGAGCAGCCTCGGGTGCAGTGCCCCGATCCGGCGGGCGCGCAGTGCGATCTGCTCGGCGGACTCCTCGCCGGAGACGTAGAGGACCGTGCCGTGGTGCTCGGCGTAGCGGTGCCCCACGTCCAGCAGCAGCGTGGACTTGCCGACGCCGGGCTCGCCGGCGACGAGGACGACCTGGCCGGAGACCAGTCCACCGCCGAGGACCCGGTCGAACTCCCCGACCCCGGTGCTGAGGCGGCTGCGGACCTCGCTGCGCAGGTCGACGACGGGGCGGGCGGACCTGGTCGGCCCCGCGGCGGGTCCCCGTGTGCGTGACCCGGCCCTGGCCCGGGCCGGGGCCGATTCAGCCAGGGTCCCGAACTGCTCGCAGGCCGGACACTTCCCCAGCCACTTGGCCGTGCGGTTCCCGCATGCGCTGCACTGGTACTCGGTTTTCGCCATGAACGTCAGGCTAAGGCGGGGCTACGACATCGGCCGGCCGCCGCGCCCGCGCCTGTGGACACCGGGCCCCGGTTGGGACTGGCGTCAGCGGGGATCGGCGGGATGCCGGGCGAGGTCCAGTCCCCGGTGCCGGGCCTGCTCGCGGGCCTGGCAGGCCTCGGCCAGCACGTCGTAGGCGTGCCGGCCCATCATCTCCACCAGGGCGTCCCGCTCGGTGACGTACACAGGCTCGGCGGCGACATGAGCCTCGGTGTTGGACGAGCAGTACCAGTTGAGGTCATGACCGCCCGGTCCCCACCCGCGGCGGTCGTATTCCGCGATACCCACTACCAGGACCGTGGTGCCGTCGGGCCGCTCGACGTGCTCGAAGGTCCTGCGGATGGGCAGCTGCCAGCACACGTCCGGCTTGGTCCGAACCGGGGACACCCCCTCGCGCTGCGCCAGTGCGTGCAGGGCGCAACCAGCCGGTCCGTCGAAACCCGGCCGGTTGAGGAAGATGCAGGCGCCGTCGACCACCCGGGTCTGCTTGCTGCCCTCGGCGTCCTTGCCCACGATCCCCTTCTTGGCGGCGACGGCGTGGTACTGCCAGTCGGCGGCGGTAAGCCGGGCTGCCCATTCCTGCACGCGCACCCGGTCGTCCTTGTCGCTGAAGTGGGCGCCCAGCGTGCAGCACCCGCCGTCGGGCATGTGCTCGGAGATGCCCGCGCAGCCGCGGCCGAAGATGCAGGTCCAGCGGCTGGTCAGCCAGGTGAGATCGCAGCGGAACACCCGCTCGGGGTCGGCGGGATCGGTGAACTCCAGCCAATCGCGGGGGAAACCCAGGGGCACTTCCGGCACTCGCCCAGCCTACGAGTCGTACCCTTGGCCAATGCGACTCGGCGTCCTGGACATCGGTTCCAACACAGTGCACCTGCTGGTGATTGACGCCCAGCACGGCGCTGCCCCACTGCCTGCACTGTCCCACAAGGAGGAACTGCGGCTGGCCGAACACCTGGATCCCGGTGGAGCGATCTCCCCGTCGGCCGCAGACGCCCTGGTCCGGTTCATCCAGGGATCCCTGGAGGTCGCCGAGGATGCCGGAGTCACCGAGATCATGGCGTTCGCCACCAGTGCCATCCGGGAGGCGCCCAACGGCCTCGAGGTGCTCGACCAGGTGCGGCGGCGCACCGGGGTCGAGGTCGACCTGATGAGCGGCGAGCGGGAGTCCCGGGTGACGTTCCTGGCAGTGCGCCGCTGGTACGGCTGGTCCAGCGGACGGCTGCTGGTCGTGGACATCGGTGGCGGGTCGCTGGAACTGGCCACCGGGATCGACGAGGACCCGGATGTGGCGATGTCGCTGCCGCTGGGTGCCGGCCGGCTCACCCGCGACCACCTGCCCGGTGACCCGCCGAAGCCCGCACAGCTGAAAGCCCTGCGCAAGAAGGTGCGTGCGGAGGTGGCCGCCGACGCCGGTCGCCTGATCCGATTCGGCCAGCCGGAACTGGCCGTGGCCACGAGCAAGACTCTCAAGCAACTTGCCCGCGTGGCGGGGGCGGCGCCCAGTTCGGAGGGGCCCTACGTGCGCCGGACTCTGCGCCGTGAGGACCTCAAGGAGTGGGTCCCGCAGCTGGCCGGGATGCCCGCGGCCAAGCGCGCGAAACTGCCCGGGGTCTCCGTGGGCCGGGCCAGGCAACTGGTCGCCGGCGCGCTGGTCGCCGAGGCCGTGATGGACATCGGTGGACTGGACGAGTTGCTGATCTGCCCGTGGGCGCTGCGCGAGGGGATCATCCTGGAGCGGCTGGATCTGTTCACCACACCCGCCGATTGAGCCCCGGCGCTCGATCCGCCATCCGGGACCGGCGACACTGGTGCGGTGACCCCCTCGACGCGGAACGGCGAGCCGGGCAGGCCCCGCATCAAGGTGGCGCTGTCCAGCGCGTCGGTGTACCCGGAGTCGACGGCCGCCGGCTTCGAGATGGCTGCGCGGCTGGGATACGACGGCGTCGAGGTCATGGTGATGAACGATGCCGTCTCCCAGGACCCGCAGGCGTTGCGCCGGCTGTCCGACCACTATGCGATCCCCATCCTGGCCATCCACGCACCCTGCCTGCTCATCACGCAGCGGGTGTGGGGGACCGACCCCTGGGCCAAACTGGTCCGGGCCAGGACGGCTGCCGAAACGCTGGGTGCCGCCACGGTGGTGGTGCATCCGCCGTTCCGGTGGCAGCGGGACTACGCCCGCGACTTCCTGCGCGGCCTGCGCCGCATGCAGGACGAGACCGACGTGAGGTTCGCGGTGGAGAACATGTACCCCTGGCGGGCCGGCGGCCGGGAACTGGCCGCCTACACACCCGGCTGGGACATCCGCGACGAGGACTACCCGCACACCACCGTTGACCTGTCGCACACCGCGGTCAGCGGGACCGACCCGCTGCGGATGGTCAAGGACCTCGACCGGTCCCTCGCGCACATCCACCTGGCAGACGGCAGCGGCAGCAATCGCGACGAGCACCTCGTGCCCGGCCGTGGCACTCAGCCCTGCGGTGAGGTGTTGGACACACTCTCGGACACCGGCTACGGCGGCGTGGTGGTGATCGAGGTGAGCACCCGCAAGGCCGACAACCGGGTGGAGCGGGAACGCGACCTCGTTGAGGCGCTCGCCTTCGCCCGACTGCATCTCGACGTGCCCTGACCTGCTCCGACCACTCACCCGCGCCCTGCCCCGGGCAGGGAGAACCCGGAATCCGGCAGGGGCGCAATAGGCTGGGGCGCATGGTGAATGACAACGCCCGCGATGCCGTGCTCGACGCCGCACGTGCGGCCTTCCACGCGCGCGGGTACGTGCGGACCTCCATGCGCGGGGTGGCGGCCGCGGCCGGAGTCGCTCCCGAGGTCGTCAACCGGTACTGGAACTCGAAGGAATCGCTGTTCGCGGCGGCCATGCGGCTGCCCTTCGACCCCGCCAGCGCGGTCCCCGAACTCATCGCGCCGGGGCTGGACGGCATGGGGGAGCGGTTGACCCGGACCGCCCTCGACCTGCTGGCCGACGAGGACAGCCGAAACGACTTCATCGCCCTGTTCCAGGCCGGTGCCTCGGCGACCAAGGCCGCGCGCGGGATGCAGGACTTCATCGAACGGGCTTTCGTGGACCGCCTGGTCCGCGCCCTCGGGGTGCCCGATGCGCGGCTGCGAGTGAACTTGATCATGTCGTACCTGATGGGGGTGGGTACCACCCGATACGTGCTCAAACTGGAGCCGATCGCGTCGATGCCGGAGGAGGATGTGGTCAAACTGGTCGCCCCCACGATTCAGCGCTGGCTGGATCCGACCCAACCGCTGCTCCGGACGCGGAGCAACACGCCCAAGGCCGCCCCTGCGCCGAGGACCACCGCGCCAAAGCCCCGATCCGGCGGCTAGCCTGAGCATCGACGTTTTCAGGGAGGTCCAGCAGTGATCCGGCGAGCACTTCTCGGGCTGGCGCGGCAGAAGAGCATTCAGCAGTTCTCCGCCAACGCGCCGGTGACCAGGTCGGTCGTGGCCCGCTTCGTCGCCGGCGAGGATGAGTCGGACGCGGTGCGAGCCGCCGCGTCACTGGCCGAGGAGGGCCTGCTCAGCACCATCGACCACCTCGGCGAGGACACCCTCGACCGGGCTGCGGCCGATGGCACCCGGGACGCCTACCTGGCACTGCTGAGGGGTCTGGACGAGGCCGGGCTGTCCGCCGCGGCGGAGGTGTCGGTGAAACTGTCCGCGATCGGCCAGGCCCTGCCGGATGACGGCCAGCGGATCGCCCACGAGAACGCGCGGGCCATCTGCGAGGTCGCGACCGCGACGGGTACCACCGTGACGCTGGACATGGAGGACCACACGACGATCGACTCGACGCTGGAGATCCTGCGGGAGCTGCGCCGGGACTTCCCGGCGACCGGCGCTGTCCTGCAGGCGTATCTGTACCGCACGGAGCAGGACTGCCGGGATCTCGCGTACGAGGGATCCCGGATCCGCCTGTGCAAGGGCGCCTACAAGGAGCCCGAGTCGGTGGCCTACCAGGCCAAGGAGGACGTCGACAAGGCCTTCGTGCGCTGCATGCGGATCCTGTTCGACTCGCCCTGCTACCCGATGATCGCCTCCCACGATCCACGCCTGGTGGAGATCGCCGGCGCTCTGGCCACCCGGGCCGACCGGGCCAAGGGCACCTATGAGCACCAAATGCTGTACGGCGTGCGTCCGGAGGAGCAGCGCCGGCTGGCCAGGGCCGGTGAGCGGATGCGCGTGTACGTCCCCTACGGCGGCGAGTGGTACGGCTATATGATCCGGCGGATGGCCGAGAAGCCCGCCAACCTGGCCCTGTTCGTGAAGTCCCTGACCTCGAAGGACTGAACCGTCACCGAGCTCACCCAGGAAGGGTGATGCCATGGCGGTGCGCCCGCCTATACATTGGTCCCACCCTCAGACCGGGCGACGCCTGTCGGTGGCGTGCATCGGCTCGGGGTGCGACAGACGAGACGATGCGACAGACGAGGGGCGTAGCAGATGGGCAAGAAGTCGAAGAAGTCCAAGAAGTCCAAGCGGGCTGAGTTGGAGAAGGCGCCTGAGTCGCAGGCGCCGGCGGCGGGGCCGACCGATGACGGTCATCGGCCGCGGCTGACGAAGAAGGAATACGAGCGGCACATGCGGGTCCTGCAGGGCGAACTGG
>DAOMFH010000070.1:0-2955 GCA_035429705.1 Actinomycetota bacterium | reverse complement strand
CGGCTGACGAAGAAGGAATACGAGCGGCACATGCGGGTCCTGCAGGGCGAACTGGTCGCCATGCAGGAGTGGGTCAAGGCATCCGGGGCCAAGGTGTGCATCGTGTTCGAGGGCCTGGACTCCGCCGGGAAGGGCGGCACGATCCGCCGGATCACCGAGCGGACCAGCCCACGGGTCTTCAAGCACATCGCCCTGCCCGCTCCCACCGAGCGCGAGAAGTCCCAGATGTACGTCCAGCGCTACATCGCCCACTTCCCGGCCGCCGGCGAGGTGGCCATCTTCGACCGCAGTTGGTACAACCGGGCCGGTGTCGAGCCGGTGATGGGGTACTGCACGCAGGAGCAGACCGACCGGTTCCTGGACATGGCCCCGGCGGTCGAGAAGGCCATGGTCGACAACGGGATCATCCTGCTCAAGTACTGGCTCAACGTCAGCGTGGACGAGCAGACCCGCCGCCTGCGCAACCGGATCGACGACCCGCGCAAGGTGTGGAAGCTGTCCCCGACAGATCTGTTGTCCTACAGCCGCCACTACCAGTACTGCCGGGCCCGGGACGCCATGCTCGCGGCCACGGACACGGCATGGGCGCCGTGGTTCGTCGTGGACAACGACGACAAGAAGCGGGGCCGGCTGAACATCATCTCCCACCTGCTCAGCCAGATCCCCTACGAGCCGCTGCCCCCGGCGGACACCAAGATGCCGAGGAAGCCGAGCCCACGCGGCTATGTCGCACCGGACCTGCCGTTGCACGAGATCCCGACGCCCTTCTGAGCGCCGCCGCCCGTGGCGCACCGACAGGTGGTACCAATGACCGTGGCCCTGGGAGGCCATCGCGGAAGGAACGACCGATGACCGACAGCAAGGATGTCCCGCAGGGCGCTGCTACGACCAGCCAGTGGTACGCACAGACCCCCGAAGAGGTGACCGGCCGGATCGGGGTTGATCCGGCGCAGGGACTGTCTGCGGCCAAGGCGGCCGAACTGCTGGCCAAGGACGGGCCCAACGCCCTGCCGGCGGAGAAGCCGCCGCCGGGGTGGCAGCGGTTCCTGGCCCAGTACAAGAGCTACATGCAGATCATCCTGGTCGCGGCCGCAGTGGCGTCGATCGTGATCGGGGAAGTGTCCACGGGGCTGGCGGTCCTGCTGATCACGGCCCTGAACGCTCTGGGCGGTCTGCGCCAGCAGGGCAAGGCCGAGAGCGCCATGAACGCGCTGCAGTCGATGCTGAAGACCTCGGCCAGGGTCCGCCGGGACGGCACCGAGGTGAAGGTCGACGCCGACCAGGTCGTGGTCGGCGACATCGTCCTGCTGGCCGCCGGTGACGATGTTTGTGCCGACGGCCGACTGCTGGAGGCCTCCTCCCTGCAGATCGACGAGTCCGCGCTGACCGGTGAGAGCGTGCCGGCCGCGAAGAGCACCGATGTCATCACGGACGCCGACCCGGTCCTCGGCGACCAGGTGAACATGGCGTTCATGAACACCCCGGTCACGCACGGCAGCGGCGTGATGGTCGTCACCGGGACGGGGGCCGACACTGCCGTCGGCAAGATCTCCGGGATGCTGAAGTCGGCCCCGACCCTCAAGACTCCGCTCACCGCCCAGCTGGACACCTTGACGCTGTGGATCGCCGGCGCGGCCGGGCTCACCATCGCCATCATGTTCGCCCTCGGGCTGTCCCGCGGTGACTCGGCGCAGGTCATCTTCACCACGGCGATCGCCCTGGCGCTGGCTGCGGTCCCGATGGCCATGCCCACGGTTCTGCAGGTGATCCTGTCCACCGGTTCCACGAAACTGGCCAAGCACGGCGCGGTCGTGAAGAGCCTGGATTCCGTGGAGACGCTGGGTTCCACCTCGGCCATCAACTCCGACAAGACCGGCACGCTGACGATGAACCAGGTCACCGTGGTCGAGGTCATCGATCCCACCGACCGCTACGCGGTGTCCGGGATGGGTTACGGCCTCGACGGGTCGGTCAAGCACGCCGCGGGGAACACCAACACCATCGAGGCGGCCATCCTGCCGTTCCTCATCGCCAACGACGCCAAACTGGTGGGCGGCAAGGTGGTCGGGGATCCGACTGAAGGCGCCCTGCTCGTGCTGTGTCACAAGGCCGACCTGGACATCGAGGGCACCCAGGAGCAGTACCCGAGGCTGGCGACGCTGCCGTTCGACCCGACCTACAAGTTGATGGCCGTCTTCTGTCAGGCCACCGATGCTGCCGGCAAGCCGGTCGTGCGGGCGTTCGTCAAGGGCGCTGGGCCGGCGGTGATCGGCCGCGCGGCCACCGCCCTGGCCAACGGCGAGTCGGTGGCCTGGGACGACCAGCTCAAGGACCGGGCCGACCAGCAGATGAAGCGGCTCGGCGCGAAGGGCCTGCGGGTGATGGCCGCAGCCGTCCGGGACATCGACCCCGGGTCCTTCGACCCCGAGGGTGACCTGCTGGCCCTGGTAGCCGACCTGCAGATGACAGCTCTGGTGGGGATGATCGACCCGCCGCGCGAGGAGTCGATGGACGCGGTGAAGGCGGCCCAGGCGGCCAACATCCGCGTGCGCATGGTGACCGGCGACGACGTGGTCACCGGTGCGGCGGTCGCCAAGCAACTGGGCATCCCCGGGGAGGCGATCCTCGGCACCGAACTTGCCGCGATGTCCGAGCAGGAGCGCCTGGCCCGCATCGACGACATCGGGGTCGTCGGGCGGGTCGCGCCCGAGCACAAGGTGCTCATGGTGGAAACCCTGCGCAAGCGCGACGAGGTCGTCGCCATGACCGGGGACGGGGTCAACGACGCACCCGCGATCAAGGCCGCCGACATCGGGATCGCCATGGGTACGGGGACCCAGGTCGCCAAGAACGCCAGCCGGATGATCCTCACCGACGACAACTTCGCCACCATCGTGCGGGCGGTGTCCGAGGGCCGCAAGCTCTACGACAACATGCTCAAGTACATCCGCTTCA
>DAOMFH010000069.1:0-8687 GCA_035429705.1 Actinomycetota bacterium | reverse complement strand
AGGATCAGCCCCCGTGGATCGCCTGCGCGGTCCGGTACACCTCGACGGTGCGCTCCGCGATCGCGTCCCAGCCGAACTCGGACACGGCCCGCTGCCGGCCGGCCTGGCCCATCGCCCTCGCCCGCTGCGGATCGGCGACCACTTCGTTGACTGCCGTGGCCAGGTCGGCCTCGAACGTGGCCGCGTCCTCGGAGTCGTAGTGCACCAGCGCACCGGTCTGGCCGTCGACGACGACCTCCGGGATGCCGCCGACGTCGCTGGCCACCACCGGCGCCTCGCAGCCCATCGCCTCCAGGTTCACGATCCCCAGCGGCTCGTACACGCTCGGGCACACGAAGACCAGGGCGTGGCTGAGCAGTTGCCGCACATCGGAGCGTTCGAGGTGACCGTTGAGCCAGTGCACCTCCCGGCCCTGGCTACGCAACGCATCCACCCCCGCGGAGACCTCCGCCCCTAGTTCCGGGGTGTCCGGGGAGGCTGCGCACAGCACCAGCGGCACGGTGTCGTCGAACTCCAGGGCCGCGCGCAGCAGGTGGTCGATGCCCTTCTGGCGGGTGATCCGGCCGACGAACAGCACGTACGGCCGCTCCGGGTCGACCCCGTGACCGACCAGCGCGTCGTACTCCTCGACCTTGCGGTAGGCCTCGGTATCGATCCCGTTGTGCACCACGTGCACGCGCTCGGGGTCCACGTCGGGGTAGCAGTCGAGCACGTCGGCGCGCATGCCGGCGCTGACCGCGATGATCGCCTGCGCGGCGTGATAGGCGGTGCTCTCCACCCACGAGGACACGACGTATCCCCCGCCGAGCTGCTCGCGCTTCCAGGGCCGGCGCGGCTCCAGCGAGTGGGCGGTGATCACGTGCGGGATGTCGTGCAGCAGCCCGGCCAGGTGCCCGCCCATGTTCGCGTACCAGGTGTGGGAATGCGCGACGTCGCAGGCGGCCACCGCATCGGCCATGCCCAGGTCCGCCCCGAGCGTCTGCAGCGCCGCATTGGCCTCCAGCAGCTCCTTGGGCACCTGGTGGGCCATTGCGTCCTCGCGCGGCCGGCCGAGGCAGTGCACCTCAACCTCGATGAGTTTGCGCAGTTCAGGCACCAGATGTTCGACGTGCACTCCGGCCCCGCCGTAGATGTAGGGGGGCCATTCCCGGGTAAGAATCGCAGTTCGCACGGCCTAAGGCTATGACTATTGCGTAACGTGATGCACATGAGAGAAGGTCCCAGCGTTCTCGGAATCGTATTGGCCGGCGGCGAGGGAAAACGGCTCATGCCGCTTACCGCGGATCGAGCCAAGCCAGCAGTCCCCTTCGGCGGCGCGTACCGGATGATCGATTTCGTCCTGTCCAACCTCGTCAACGGCGGATTCTCCCGGATCTGCGTGCTGACTCAGTACAAGTCCCACTCTCTGGACCGCCACATCACCACCACGTGGCGCATGTCCAACCTGATGGGCGACTACGTAACCCCAGTGCCCGCGCAGCAGCGCCTCGGCCCCCGCTGGTACATGGGTTCGGCCGACGCGATCTACCAGTCGCTGAACCTCGTCTACGACGAGCGCCCCGACTACGTAGCCGTGTTCGGCGCCGACCACATCTACCGCATGGACCCCTGGCAGATGCTCGACCAGCACATGCAGTCCGGCGCCGGGGTGACTGTGGCGGGCATCCGGATGGCTCGCTCGGAGGCCAGTCCGTTCGGCGTGATCGAGACCGACGCCACCGGCCAGCGGATCACCACCTTCCACGAGAAGCCGGCCGACCCACCGGGCATCCCGGACAGCCCCGACGAGTCCTACGTGTCGATGGGCAACTACATCTTCAGCACCGACGTCCTGGTCGAGGCGCTCAAGATCGACGCCGGCGACGAGGGATCGGTCCACGACATGGGCGGGAACATCATCCCGATGCTCACCGACCAGGGACTGGCCCACGTCTACGACTTCTCCGACAACGAGGTGCCCGGGGCGACCGACCGCGACCGCGGCTACTGGCGCGACGTCGGAAGCCTGGATGCGTACCACGACGCGCACATGGACATGGTCAGCGTGCACCCGGTGTTCAACCTGTACAACCGCAAGTGGCCGATCCTCACTTACCTGCCCCCGCTGCCGCCGGCCAAGTTCGCCCTCGGCGGCAACGCCCACGAGTCCATGGTCGGCGCCGGCTCGATCATCTCCGGCGGCCACGTGCGGCAGTCGGTGCTCTCCTTTGACGTACGCGTGGCCGAAGGCGCTTTCGTCGAGGGCGCGGTGCTGATGCCCGGGGTCCGGGTGGGCAAGAACGCCGTGATCCGCCGCGCGGTGATCGACAAGTACGTCAACGTCCCGGAGGGCGCCCAGATCGGCGTGGACCTCGAGCGCGACCGCGAGCTCTACACAGTCAGCGACGGCGGCGTGGTGGTCATCGGGAAGGGCGCGATCGTCGAACCCTGAGCTGGGGTTCAGGCGGGTACGTCGGCGCTGGAGTTGGGCCCCGGGCGCGAGCCTGTCTCGCTGCTGCTGCTCGCTGTCGTCACGACTGCTGCACGGTTGTCAACCGAACCGCGACTGGCGCACGGTTGCTGGTTCGCCTGGCGTCAAACCCCCAACGCCGCAACAGTCACGACCCGGCAACCCCCAACGGCGCAACACTCGCGTCGCGCACCCCAGGCCCCAACCCCCACATCGCTCACCGCGAGCGCCGCGCACCCCTCACGACTGCTGCACGGTTGTCAACCGAACCGCGACTGGCGCACGGTTGCTGGTTCGCCTGGCGTCAAACCCCCAACGCCGCAACAGTCACGACCCGGCACCCCCCAACGCCGCAACACTCGCGTCGCGCACCCCAGGCCCCAACCCCCACGTCGCTCACCGCGAGCGCGGCGCACCCCTCACGACTGCTGCACGGTTGTCAACCGAGCACAAGCCCGGACCCACGCGCGACCCAACCAACCTCCGCAACCAGATCGCCGCATCGTCGGACGCCCGACCCACCCCCGTCGAAAGCCGCACTCACGCCGGCGGAAAGCCGCCGGCCTTCGCCACCAGGCCCGGGGTCGGGCGGCCCAACTGCTCCCCCAGCCACTCGCTGGCCCGGCACAACTCATCCAGATCCAGACCCGTGTCGTACCCGGAGCGCTCCAGGGCGAACACGAGGTCCTCGGTGGCGATGTTCCCGGTCGCGCGCGGAGCGAATGGGCAGCCGCCGATGCCTCCCAGCGACGCATCCAGCACCGCGACCCCGGCGTCCGCGGCGGCCAGCGCGCTGGCGTACCCGGTGTTGCGGGTGTTGTGCACATGGACCCGCAGCGGCACCTGGACCGCCTCGCGCACCGCACCCACCCGCTGCTGCACGTCGCGCGGGACCGCGACCCCGATGGTGTCGGCGATGGCCAGTTCGTCGATCCCGGCCGCCGCCACCTCGGCTGCGACATCCACCAGCCGGGCCACCTCGACCTCGCCCTCGTAAGGGCAGCCGAAAGACGCGGACAGGGTCACGCTCACGGGCAGGCCGGCCTCCTGGGCGCGCGGCGCGATCGCTGCCACCGCCGCGATCGCCTCGGCGGTGGTCATCGCCTGGTTCTTCTGCGAGAACGTGTCGGTGACCATCACCACGAGGTTGACCTCGCTGACCTGGGTGTTCAGCGCCCGGTCGAAACCCCGCTCGTTGAGCACCAGCCCGATGTAGGAGGCAGCGCTGGGGGCAAGTCGCTCCAGGACCGCCTCCGCGTCGGCCATCTGGGGCACCCGCTTGGGGTTGACGAAACTGGCGACCTCGATGCGGCGGGTCCCGGCGGCCAGGCAGCGCTGGATGAACTCCACCTTGGCCGCGGTGTCGAAGACGACCGCCTCGTTCTGCAGGCCGTCGCGCGGACCCACCTCGACGATCTCGATGCTGCTCACAGCGCGTCGATCACGGCCCGGTCGGCCAGCCGCGGCCGCAGCCATTCCAGCGCCTCGTGATGGGCCGGGTGCTCGAGGTAGCCGATCAGGCCGGCCTCGTCGTGGTGGGTGGAGCGCAGCACGAGGTCGTAGGCGCCGGTGCGGCCCAGGGAGTCAACGAGCACCTCGATGCTGAGCAGGTCCGGGATCTGCCCCTCGAGGCTGCGCAGCCGGGTGGCGGCTTCGTTGCGGTCGGCGGAATCGTGCATCTTCATCATGACGACGTGGGTGATCACGCTTCGATGGTAGAACGGCCGTCACGTGCGCAGGGTCCGGATGCTGCGGCTCGGCGCCCGTGGACCGGTGTCACTCCGCAGCGCACGGTCGGGACAGGCAAGTCAGTTGCCACTTCCCGGCTTTCGAAGCCCGGCACCAGCGGCTGCCGGCCGCAGCCCCACCGACGCCGCGACCCCCACCAATCAGCCGCTACCCGAACCGACCCGAGATGTACCCCTCGGTGCGTGGGTCCTTCGGCGAGCCGAACAGCTCCGGCGTGGCGGCGAACTCCACGAGGCGGCCGTGCCGGACACCGGCGTCGTCCACGTCGGCGGTGAAGAATGCGGTCCGGTCGGACACCCGCGTGGCCTGCTGCATGTTGTGCGTGACGATGACGATGGTGTACTCGGCCGCCAGCTCGCGCATCAAGTCCTCGATCTTCGCGGTGGCGATCGGGTCCAGCGAGGCGCACGGCTCGTCCATGAGGATCACGTCGGGGTTCACCGCGATGCACCGGGCGATGCACAACCGCTGCTGCTGCCCGCCCGACAGGGCCATGCCGCTGGAGTCGAGCTTGCCCTTCACCTCGTCCCACAGCGCCGCCCTGGTCAAGGACTGCTCAACGATGTCGTCGAGGTCCTTCTTGCTGGTGCCCAGCACGCGCGGGCCGTAGGCGATGTTGTCGTAGATGCTCTTGGGGAACGGATTGGGTTTCTGGAACACCATCCCCACCCGCCGGCGCACCTCGATCGGGTCGACCTCCGGGGCGTAGATGTCCACGCCGCGGTAGAGCACCTCGCCGGTCACCCGGGCGCCCGGGATCAGATCGTTCATGCGGTTGAAGGCGCGAAGCAAAGTGGACTTGCCGCAGCCGGACGGGCCGATGAACGCGGTGATCTCATGCCGGGCGATCGGCAGGTCGATGTCCCGCACGGCCTGGTAGTCGCCGTAGTAGACGTCCACCCCGCGCATCTCCATCGTGGGGTCGGCGACCCGCCCACCGATCGTGGCTGGGCGAGGGGCGAGTGCAGTGGTGGTCATGGTGTTCTCCTTCATGTCAGTTGTCGAGGTCATCGCTCACCACCGGCGCTGGAACCGGTTGCGCAGATAGATCGCGAACCCGTTCATGAGCAGCAGGACTGCGAGCAGAATGATGCACAGGGCGGCGGCGAGGATCTGGAACTCCTCGCGCGACTGCGAGATCCAGTTGTAGATCTGGATCGGCATCACCGTGTACGAGCTCATGAGCCCGTCGGGGTTGAAGGTGATGAAGGTGACCGCGCCGAGCAGCAGCAGGGGTGCGGCCTCCCCGATGGCCCGGGACAGGGCCAGGATCGCCCCGGTCGCGATGCCCGGGACCGCGGCCGGCAGCACCTGCCGGGATACGGTCTGCCACTGGGTGGCCCCCAGCGCGAGCGAGCCCGCCCGGATCGACTGCGGCACCGCCCGGATGGCTTCGCGCGAGGAGATGATCACCACCGGCAGCACCAGCAGCGACAGCGTCAGTGCGGCGGTGATCACCGTCTGGCCCAGCATCAGCGCCCGGGCGATCACGCCGAGGCCGAGGATGCCGTACACGATGGACGGCACCGCGGCCAGGTTCTGGATGTTGATCTCCACGATCCGGTTGAAGCGCTTCGAGGCATCGGCGTACTCCTCGAGGTAGATCGCGGCCATCACACCGACCGGCAGACAGATGACTGCCGTGGTGACGATCACCCAGATCGTGCCCATGATCGCCGACTGTGCGCCGGCCTTGTCCGGGAAGCGGATGCTGGGCATGTTCTGCCACAGCGTCGGGGTCAGCCGCGGCATGCCCTTGGAGAACACGAAAACCAGCAGCACCGCCAGGGTGATGATCCCCACCGACAGGGCCGCGAACAGCAGCCAGCGGAAACCGCGGTCACGCAGCGGTTGGCCGGCGTCGCGCAACTCCTCGGTGACCTGCTCGGCGGGGGCGGTCAGGACGGTACTCATTCGTAGACCTCCCGGAACTTGCGCACCACGCGGATGCTGAACATGTTCATGACCAGCGTCATCAGGAACAGCAACGCCCCGACGGCGAAGATCGTCTGGTACCCGATCGACCCGGTGGGCTGGTCCCCGGACCCGGCCGCGGCGATGAACGAGGTCATCGTCTGCATGCCGCCCAGCACGTTGAGGCTCAGCACCGGCTGCAGGCCGGCGGCGACCGCGACGATCATCGTCTCGCCGATCGCCCGGGAGACTCCGAGCACGAAGGCGGCCACGATGCCGGACAGCGCCGCGGGCACCACCACCTTCAGGGTCACCTGCCGCTTGCTGGAGCCGAGCGCGTAGGCGCCCTCCCGCAGCGCCCGCGGCACCGCCGACATCGCGTCCTCGGACAGCGACGCGATGGTGGGGATGATCATCACGCCCATCACCAGCCCGGCCGACAGCGCGTTGAACACCTCGGTCTGCGGCCAGATGTTCTGCAGCAAGACCTGCGTGACGAACTCGAGGGCGAAGAACCCGAAGATCACCGTCGGGATGCCGGCGAGCACCTCGAGGACCGGCTTGAGGATCCGGCGGGTGCGGTCGGCGGCGTACTCCGACAGGTACATCGCGGTCAGCAACCCCAGCGGCAGCGCGACCAGGCAGGCGATGCCGGTGATGATCAGCGTCCCCGACACCAGCGGCAGGACGCCGAACTGGGGGTCGGCGAACAGCGGGGACCACTGCGTGCCGAACAGGAAGTCGGTGATCGGGATCGTCTGGAAGAACTGGAAGGCGGGCACGAACAAGGCCCAGATGATGCCCAGCGTGGTCGCGATGGACACCCCGGCACAGGCCATCAGCAGCGCCTTGATGAGTTTCTCCCCGTAGCGTGGACTCGACCGCCGCAGGGAGAACTGGGGTCCCCCTGCGGCGGTCGTCGACGTGGTCGTCATCGGTCGGTCCTAGGACAGACCCGCGGCCGACTTGGCGTCGGCGTACTCGCTGTTCAGCGTCGCCACCTGCTCGTCGTTGAGCGGGATGAACAGCGCAGCCTCGGCGATCTCGGCGTTGTTGTCGACGTAGTACTGCAGGAACGAGGCGAACGCCGCGTTCTCACCCAGCGACTTCACCGACGGGTAGACGAACAGCGGCCGGCCCAGCGGCTCGTAGGAGCCGTCCTGCACCGTCTGCGGGCTCGGGGCCACGCAGCCGTCGCCGTTGTCGATCTGCACGGCGCGGACCTTGTCCTGGTTCTCCTCGAAGTAGGTGTACCCGAAGTAGCCCATGCCGCCGGTCGATCCGGACACCCCGGTCACGACCACGTTGTCGTCCTCCGACGGCGTGTAGTCGGTCCGGCTGGCGCCTTCCTCACCGTTGATCACATCGGTGAAGTAGTCGAACGTGCCCGAGTCGGTGCCCGGCCCGAACAGTTTCAGTGGCTCGTCCGGGAACGTGGCGTCGACCTGGTTCCAGTTGGTGATCTTGCTGTCCGGCTCCCAGATCTTCTTGAGCTGACCCACGGTCAAGCACTGCGCGAAGTCGTTGGACGAGTTCACCACCACGGTCAGGGCGTCGTTGGCCACGACCATCTCCTGATAGCCGATGCCGGCCTTCTTGCAGTTGGCGGCCTCGTCGTCCTCGATCGGTCGCGACGCGTCGCTCATGTCGGTCTCGCCGCGGCAGAACTTCTCGAAGCCGCCGCCGGTGCCCGACGTGCCGACCGTGACGTTGACGTCCGGGTTGGTCTCCTTGAACATCTCCGCGGCTGCCGAGGTGAGCGGCGCGACAGTCGAGCTGCCGTCCACTCGCACGGACCCCGCGGCCCCCCCGTCGTCGCCCGGCGAGGCCAGCGTCGACGAGTTGTTGCTGCCGCCACACGCGGCCATGGTCAAGGCGCCGGCACATACGATCCCGGCCACCTTGATCGAACGGGTGATCTTCACCCTTTCCTCCCAATCTGTAGTCATCTCTGACGTCACCGACGCTAAGGAGCGGTCATGACAACGCTCTGAGCGAGCAATGAAACCGCGATGAACGGATACCGACGGTTCTGGGAAGGTTCTGCCGGCCGGACCTTCGTCGGCGATACACAAGGTGATGTCGCGTGTGCGCTCGGTGATGGCTAGGCAGGGGATCAGCGCCGCGCCCGCGCCGCCACCCATGCGGCATGCCGTGGTTCTTCGGATTGGCTGGTGCGGTGGGTTGTTGAGGGTCCTTCGGGATGTGAGTTGTCGGTGGTTGCGCACATCCGCCGCCTGGGACTCTGTGATTCAGAGGCGAGTTGCGTCTCGGTCACGGACATCTCGGGCCCGGCGGAGTCTGTGACTCAGCGGCGGCTGATCGACCGTGGCGGCCCGGCGCCCTCGTGGAGCGGGAAGAACCCTTCAAGCGTTGCGCCTCAGCCACAAACATCCGCGAGCCGGCGAACCCTGTGACCCAGCAGCAACTCAGCTGCGCCTCAGCCACAAACATCCGCAGGCCGGCGAACCCTGTGACCCAGCAGCAACTCAGCTGCGCCTCAGCCACAAACATCCGCGAGCCGGCGAACCCTGTGACCCAGCAGCAACTCAGCTGCGCCTCAGCCACAAACATC
>DAOMFH010000068.1:0-8706 GCA_035429705.1 Actinomycetota bacterium | reverse complement strand
CTACGAGCCGGGTACGACAAACAACCGAGACCCGAAACCAGCCTGGGGACAACCCGCAACACCGAACGTCAGCGGCGGCCCACCCGTCAGGCCGGGCGAACCGGCCAGGCCAGCGACCACCCGCGGCGGGTCGATCCGCAGACCGCCCTCTGCTGGCTCCCGGGACACCTCCCCGGATCGACCGGCACCCTCACCGACCGCCTGGATCGTCGCCTTCGAAAGCCGTCCGCAGCCGCTCCACGGCAGCCGCAGCGCGCGCCTCCGTGCCGTGCTGTGTCGGCCGGTAGTAGCGGCGCTCAGCGATGGGCGCTCCTACGTACCGCACCGGCACGAAGCCGCCCTCGTCGTGCGGATAGCGGTAGCCGCGTCCGGCACCGGTGGCCCGCGACGACTTCAGGCTGGCGTCGCGCAGCATCGCTGGCACCGGGCTGATCCGCCCGGCGCGCACATCGGCCAACGCCTCGTTGATCGCGACGTACGCGGCGTTGCTCTTCGGGCTCAGGCACAGGTGGATCACGACGTGGCCGAGGGTGATCCGGGCCTCCGGCCAGCCCACGAACTGCACCGCCTGCAGCCCCGCGATCGCCAGTGGCAACGCGGAGGGGTCCGCGAGCCCGATGTCCTCGCTGGCCAGGATCACCAGGCGCCGGGCGATGAAGCGGGGGTCCTCACCGCTGTCGACCAGCCGGGCCAGGTAGTGCAGGGCCGCATCGACATCGCTGCCGCGCACACTCTTGATCAGCGCGCTCGTCACGTCGTAGTGCAGGTCACCGTCGCGGTCATAGCGGTTGGCGACCTGCGGGATGATCTCGCGCACCACCTCGGCGGTGATGTCCGGGCCGGCGCCGGCCGCCGCCTCCAGCGCCGTCAGCGCCCGGCGGGCGTCACCCCCGGCGAAGCGCACCACCAACTCGGTGGCCTCCGCGCTGATCGACACCCCGGGCAGACCGTCGGGATGGTTCAGTGCCCGCGCGAGGACCTCGCGGATCTCGTCGTCAGTCAGCGACTGCAGCACCAGCAGCATGGATCGTGAAAGCAGCGGGCTGACCAGGCTGATGCTCGGGTTCTCCGTGGTGGCCGCGATCAGGGTCACCCACCCGTGCTCCACCGCGGGCAGCAGCACGTCCTGCTGCGTCTTGGAGAACCGGTGCACCTCGTCGATGAACAGGATCGTGCGTTCAGCCTGCGTCTGCCCGCTCTCACGCGCCTGCTCGATCGCGGCACGCACGTCCTTGACGCCGGCACTGACTGCCGCCAGCGACACGAACCGGCGTCCCGACACCTCTGCGGCCAGTCGGGCCAGGGTCGTCTTGCCCGTGCCCGGCGGACCCCACAGGATCACACTGGTCGCCGCATCCGGATCGCTCAGCAGTGCCCGCAGCGGCGAGTTGGGGCCCAGCAGATGTCCCTGCCCGATGACCTCGTCGACCGTCGCCGGACGGATCCTGGCCGCCAGTGGCTGTGCCGGCATGTTGCCTTCCAGCAGGTCCGCCACTACTGCGCGTCGTCCTCGGGCACGAAGTCCACACCAGCCTCGGCACGCTGCTCGGCAGTGATCGTGGCGGGAGCGCCGGTCAGCGGGTCATGCCCCGCCCCGGTCTTCGGGAACGCGATCACGTCGCGCAGCGATGTTGCCCCGGCCAGCAGCATGCAGATTCGGTCCCAGCCGAAGGCGATCCCGCCGTGCGGCGGCGGCCCGTACTTGAACGCCTCAAGCAGGAATCCGAACCGTTCATCGGCTTCGACGGCATCGATCCCCAGCACCTGGAAGGCCCGGCGCTGCACATCCTGCTGGTGGATACGGATCGAGCCACCCCCGATCTCGTTGCCGTTGCAGACCAAGTCGTAGGCCCAAGCCAGCGCCGATCCCGGATCGGTGTCGAAGGTGGCCAGCGATTCGGCGTTGGGCGCGGTGAAGGGGTGGTGCACGGTCGTCCAGGCGGTGCTGCCGTCGTCGAGGTCGACCTCCTCGAACATCGGCGCATCCACGATCCACACGAACGACCAGTCGGTGGTGTCGATCAGCCCGAGCCGGTCGGCGATCTCGTCACGCGCGGCGGCCAGCAGCCCCCGGGCCTCGCCCGGTTTGCCGGCCGCGAAGAAGATGCAGTCACCGGGCTGTGCGCCGACCTCCGCCGCCAGCCCATCGCGCTCATCCTCCGAGATGTTCTTGGCCACCGGACCGCCCAGCGTGCCGTCCTCGGCGATCGTCACATAGGCCAGACCCCGGGCGCCGCGCTGCTTGGCCCATTCCTGCCAGGCGTCGAAGGTCCGCCGGGGCTGACTGCCGCCGCCCGGCATCACGATCGCCCCCACGTACGGCGCCTGGAACACCCGGAACGGCGTCCGCGCGAAGTACTGCGTGAGGTCGGTCAGCTCCACGCCGAACCGCAGGTCGGGTTTGTCGGTGCCGAAGCGGCGCATCGCCTCCGCGTAGGTCATGCGGGGGATCTCCCCGATCCGGTGGCCGAGGATGCCCTCCCACAGCGCCCGGATGACCGCCTCCCCCACCTCGATGACATCGTCCTGCTCGACGAAGGACATCTCGATGTCGAGCTGGGTGAACTCCGGCTGGCGGTCGGCGCGGAAGTCCTCGTCGCGGTAGCAGCGGGCGATCTGGAAGTAGCGTTCCAGACCGGCCACCATGAGCAACTGCTTGAACAACTGCGGCGACTGTGGCAGCGCGTACCAGTGCCCGGGCTGCAGCCGCACCGGAACCAGGAAGTCACGGGCGCCCTCCGGGGTCGAGCGGGTCAGCGTCGGGGTCTCCACCTCCACGAAGTCGCGGGCCAGCATCACGTCGCGCGCGATCTGGTTGACCTTCGAGCGCATGCGCAGTGCGTCGGCCTGGGCGGTGCGCCGCAGATCCAGGTAACGATGGCGCAGCCGGGTGTCCTCCCCGACCTCGACGTGCTCGTCGATCGGGAACGGCAACGGCGCGGACGGGGACAGGACCTCCATCTGAGCCGCGACAACCTCGATGTCGCCGGTCGGCAGCTCGGGGTTCTCGTTGCCCGCCGGACGCCTGCTCACCGTGCCGGTCACCCGGATGCAGTACTCGGCCCGCAGACCGTGCGCGGCCTCGTCGTGCATCACCACCTGCACCACCCCGGAGGCGTCCCGCAGGTCCAGGAACGCAACCCCGCCGTGATCGCGGCGCCGGGCGACCCATCCGGCGAGGGTCACCTCACGGTCGGTGTCGGCTGCGCGCAGGCTTCCGGCTGGCGTTCTGGTCACGTTCGCTCTCCTGTCGATAGCTGGTCGACCACATCGTCGGCCGCGATACTGGTCTGGGATCCGGCGGTCAGGTCCTTGAGCTGAACCCGTCCCTCGGCCAGTTCCTTGTCCCCCATGATGATGGCCCATCGCGCGCCGGAACGGTCGGCGGCTTTCATCGCGCCCTTGAGCCCGCGCCCACCGTAGGCCATGTCCACTCGCGTGCCCGCCGCCCGCAGCCGCCCGGCCAGCTGCGACGCGGCATCGCGGGCCGGCTCGCCGAGCGGCACGATGAAGACCTCGACCGCCCGGGCATCACCGGGGTGCAGCCCCTCGGCCTGGCAGGCGAGCAGCGTGCGATCGGTGCCCAGCCCGAAACCGATCCCGGTCATCTCCGGGCCCCCGAGCGAGGCCATCAGGCCGTCGTACCGGCCACCGCCACCGATGCCGGACTGCGCCCCGAGCGCCGGGTGGTCGAACTCGAACGTCGTGCGCGTGTAGTAGTCCAGCCCGCGCACCAGCCGCGGGTTGTGGGTGTGCCGCACGCCCAGGCCGGTCAGGGCCTGCCGCACCCTCTCGTAGTGCTCGCGGCAGTCGTCGCACAAGTAGTCCGGGGGCAGCGGCGCGTCGGCCAGCAGCACCCGGATCTCGGGGCGCTTGTCGTCCAGCACCCGCAGCGGGTTCACCTGCGCCCGCTGGGCGGTCGCCTCGTCCAGCGGCAGCCCGGCGAGGAATTCCTGCAGGACCGCGCGGTAGCGCGGCCGGCACCCCCGGCAACCGATGGACGACACATCCAGCCGGTAGCCACGCAGCCCGAGTCTGCGGTACCCCTCGTCGGCGATCGCGATCACCTCGGCGTCCAGCAGCGGATCGTCGACGCCGATGGCCTCCACCCCGACCTGCTGGAGCTGCCGGTAGCGCCCCTGCTGAGGGCGTTCCGCCCGGAAGAAGGGCCCCGCGTACCAAAGCTTCACCGGCAGCGCGCCACGCTGCAAGCCGTGCTCGAGCACCGAGCGCACCACCCCGGCGGTGCCCTCCGGGCGCAGGGACAAGGAGCGGTCGCCGCGGTCGGTGAAGGTGTACATCTCCTTGCTCACCACGTCGGTGCTCTCCCCGACGCCGCGCACGAACACGGCCGTGTCCTCGAAGACCGGCAACTCGATGTAGCCGTAGCCGGCCCGCTGCGCGGCATCGCCGAGCGTCGTGCGCACGGCCAGGAAGTCCGCGGAAACCGGCGGCAGGTACTCGGGCACCCCCCGGGGCGCCTGCAGTTGACTCACAACCCCCTCCGCGGCGGTTGCTGCAGGTGATCCGTGCGGGCCTGCTCGAGGAACGGATTGGTGGCCAGTTCCTGTCCGATGGAGGTCTGCGGTCCGTGGCCCGGCAGGACCACCATCTCCTCCGGTTGCGTCAGCACGACATCGACCAGGGAGCGCATCATCTGGTCCGTATCGCCGCCGGGCAGATCGGTGCGTCCGATCGAGCCGGCGAACAGCAGGTCCCCGGAGTACATGATCGGTGGGATGTCGCCGTCGGCATCGGTGAGGAACACCGTCGAACCAGGCGTGTGTCCCGGGGCGTGCCGGACGCCGAAGCGCAACCCAGCCAGTTCGATCGCCTCGCCGTCGACCAGGGTCCGCACATCATCCGGCTCGGTGAACTGCAGCCGGCCACCGGTCATCTGGTCGAACATGACGCGGGTGTCCCCCGACATCCCGGCCAGCGGGTCGGCCAGCAAGTGCCGGTCGGCCGGGTGGATGAACGCGGGTACGCCGCGCGCCTCGCACACCGGGGTGACCGACCACATGTGGTCGAGATGGCCGTGGGTCACCAGCACCGCCACCGGCTGCAACCGGTGTTCGCGCACCACCTCGTCGACACCGGGCATCGCGTCCTTGCCGGGGTCGACGACCACGCACTCGCTGCCGGGGCCGGTCGCCACCACGTAGCAGTTGGTGCCCCACGGCCCGGCCGGGAATCCTGCGATCAACACGCTCCCAAGCGTATCCATCACCACCCAGGCCGCCGGATCGCGCCGGTCGCTCGGGCTGCCGCGGCGCGTTGGAGCGGCCTGTTGGCAACAGTGCCAGGTCCACGTCGCTTCGGTGCCAGCCGCGGTGGACGAGGTGGCGGATGCCGGACCAGGCGGCGCTGGTGAAGCCACCGGGCGCTTGACTCCCCCACTTCCCACACGAACCGGCAAGCTCGTCAGCGGCCCGACTAGACTCCCCCTAGCCGCCCGCAACCACCGGGTGGACCGGGGAGGGACTCACGAATGGCCACCGAGAAGCGCCGCAGGCAGCTCGCCAAGGAGAAGGCGCAGCGGCAGGAGCAGCGCCGTGCTGAGAAGGCGGCACGTGCCCGGCGGAACCGGGTGCTGGCCCTCGCAGTCACCGGCGTGGTCCTCCTCGGTGCGATCGCGTGGGGCCTCTGGCCGGAATCGACGCAACCGGCTGCCGCTCCGACAGATCCGACCTCGCAGCCCACCGAGGCCACGGCCGCCACCCCCGGACCCGTTGCCACCCCGGCCGGGGTCACCTGCCAGGAAGCGGGGCAGCCACGGCAGGAGACCAGGACGTGGAAGAAGCCGACCGATCAGAACCTTTCGGGGACGGTGGACTGGGTGCTCACCACGAACTGCGGGCGGATCACGGTGGCCCTCGACGCCGCCGCGGCCCCGAAGAACGTCAACGCCCTGGCATTCCTCACCGATGAGGGGTACTACACCGGCAACCAGTGCCATCGGCTGACGACTGCGGGCATCTTCGTCCTGCAGTGCGGCTCTCCCGGGGCTGATGGCACCGGGGACACCGGCTTCACCATTCCGGACGAGAACCTGCCGAAGAACGGTGAGGCGAACTACCCGGCCTGGACGGTGGCCATGGCCAACCGCGGACCCGACACGGCCAGCAGCCAGGTGTTCATCGTCTACAAGGACACCACCCTGCCGGCCAACTACTCGGTGGTCGGGAAGGTGACCCAGGGCAAGGATGTCGTTCAGTACGTCGCGGCCGCTGGGGTGGCGCCGGGTTCGGCCGACGCATCCGACGGACCACCGGCACAGCCTATTGTGATCAAGTCGGCCACGATCGAGAACTAGGGACACCATGACTGACCAGACACCCACCCCGGGACCCGCCCCCGCCGAGACGTTCGGCCGGGTGGACGAGGACGGGACCGTCTACCTGCGACTGCCCGACGGCAGCGAACGCGCGGTGGGCCAGTTCGCCGCGGGAACTCCCGAAGAGGCCCTGCACTACTACGCGGCCAAGTACAACGACCTCAGCCATTCACTGGAGCTGACCGCGATCCGTCTGGCCGACAACAAATGCTCCCCGCACGATGCGCTGTCGGTGGCGGGCAAGGCCCGCCACGCCTTGGAGGAGCCCGCCTTCGTCGGTGACATCTCCCTGCTCATGGCCCGCATCGGCCAACTCGAGGTGCTCGCGCACATCCGTCAGCAGATTCTGGAGGAGGAACGCAAGGCCGCGCGGGAGCAGGCCCAGCAGACCCGGGAGGCGATCGTCGCCGAGGCGGAGCAACTGAGCACCTCCACTGCATGGAAGCAGACGGGGGATCGCTTCCGGGAACTCGTGGAGCAGTGGAAGACACTGGCACGTCCCGCCGCCGACCAGCGCGCCGACACCGATGCCCTGTGGGAGCGTTTCCGCACGGCTCGACGGACGTTCGACAAGGCGCGAAAGGTCCATCGCGAGGAGCTGGACCGCCAGCGCGCCGCAGCCGCGGCGGCCAAGACCGAGTTGGCCGAGAAGGCCGAAGCGCTCGCCGATTCCACCGATTGGCAGACGACCGCTGCAGCCTTCCGTGACCTCATGGAGCAGTGGAAGAAGGCCGGGTTCGCCGGCAAGCGGGATGACGAAGCGCTCTGGCAGCGCTTCCGCGGCGCCCAGGAGAAGTTCTTCACGGCTCGCAAGCAGACCTACCAGTCGCGCGACCAGGAGCAGAAAGCGAATCTGGCGGCCAAACGTGCGCTCCTGGACCGGGCCGAGGCCTTGCTGCCGGTGGAGGATGCGAAGTCCGCCCGGCGCAAGTTCCGCGATATCCAGGGCGAATGGGCCGACGTCGGTCACGTGCCGCGGGCGGACATGCGCCGGATCGACACGAGGCTGCGTGCGGTGGACGACGCGATCAGGGCCGCCGAGACATCGGCGTGGCGGCGCAGCAACCCGGAGATCCGCGACCGTGCGCAAGGCCTGGTCGACGCCTACCGGGCCTCCGTCGCCAGGCTTGAGGCCGAACTCGCCGCCGCCCAGGAGTCCGGTGACGCGGCCCGGATCAGTGCTGCTGAGCAGACCCTCGCCCAGCAGCGGCTGATGCTGGAATCGGCCGAGCAGAGTCTGTCCACGCTGTAGCCGCCGGGCCGAAGTCAGCACGCCGACTGGCCCTCCTGCCTGCGGAATTGAACGGCGCCCGCCCCGACGAACCTTGTGACCCAGCAACAACGGTGCACTCGTCGCGCGGTGACTGGCACGCGGTACCAGCCAACGAGCATGGCTGCGATCGTTGGCTGAGTGCGGGCTCGCAACGTCGGCGCCCTGCTCAGACGCGTTTGGCCTCGAAGACCCCTTCGACGCTGCGCACGCCCCGCAGAACAGCACCGAGGTGCTGCGGGTCGGCCATCTCGAAGGTGAACCGGGAGATGGCGATCCGGTCACGGTTGGTTGTGGATGAGGAGGTCAGGATGTTCACGTGGTGATCGGAGAGCACCCGGGTGACATCCGACAGCAGTCGCGCCCGGTCGAGGGCCTCGACCTGGATGTTCACCAGGAACACCGATTCCGAACTCGGCCGCCAGGTGACCTCGACGAAGCGGTCGGGGTGCTGGGCCAACTCCGGGAAGTTCACGCAGTCGCGGCGGTGGACCGAGACGCCGTTGCCACGGGTGACGAAGCCGATGATCTCGTCGCCGGGCACTGGGGTGCAGCATTTCGACAACCGGACCCACACGTCCTCGGCATTGGCGACGACCACGCCCGGATCCCCTGACGGCCCGGAACGGATCGCTGGCGGAGGAGTCTCCTCCTCACTGTCATCGGCGGCCGCCTCGTCCCCGCCACGACCGGCGATGAGGCGGTCGACGACGGTGGCGGCCTTGAGCTTGTTCTCTCCGATGGCCGCATACAGGGCGCTCACGTCGGCCATGCGGTAGTAGGCGGCGATGCTCAGCAGGTCCGGGGTGTTCAACAGCCTCTGCATGGGAAGCGAGCGACGCCGCAGTTCCCGCAGCAGGGCGTCCTTGCCGTGCTCAACGGCTTCCTCCCGGCGCTCCCGGGAGAACCATGCCCGGATCTTGCTGCGGGCACGGGGGGAGGCCACGAAGCCCAGCCAGTCACGCGACGGCCCCTGGCCCTGGGTCTTGGACGTGAAGATCTCCACGGTGTCGCCGTTGTCCAGCCGGGACTCCAGCGGGACGAGTTTGCCGTTGACCCGGGCCCCGATCGTTCGGTGGCCGACCTCGGTGTGCACCGA
>DAOMFH010000067.1:2593-8736 GCA_035429705.1 Actinomycetota bacterium | reverse complement strand
CCCCCGGACCCGGAACCGTGTGAAGCCATGTACCTCGCCGGGACGCGGGACCCGGGGGAGGCCGGAGCACCTGATGACGCCCCACCCCGTGCCCGGGGATCACGACACGGGGTTTGTCGGACCAAGGCGGTACGGTCGGAGGCGAGAGCGGGAGGTGGGTCTTGAGCACAAGCAGGCGATCCTTCGTACCACTGATCGTCGCCGGGGTCATCGGTCTGCTCCTGATCGTGGGGGCACGGATGCTGCTCGGTGGTGGATCGTCGAGTACGTCCACCACCGTCCCGGGGACCTCGTCGGGTGGCGACCGGTCGGACTGCCTGCCGGTGCAGGTAGTGGCGTCCAGCGAGAAGGCCGAACTGCTCGGCGACCTCGCGCAGGAGTACAACGACACCGACCCAGGCGTCGACGGCCGGTGTGTTGCGGTGAACGTGGCCACCAAGGCCTCTGGCGGGGCCGCTCACGCCCTTGCCCGTGGCTGGAACGAAGAGGTGGATGGTCCGCTGCCGCATGTGTGGACGCCGGCGTCTTCCTCCTGGGCGGTTCTGGTAGACCAGATCGCCGCAAAGCAGGACAACCCCTCTGTGATGCCGGAAGACCGCCCTTCCCTGGCGCAGACCCCGCTGGTGATCGCCATGCCCAAACCGATGGGCGAGGCGCTGGGGTGGCCCGACAAGCAGATCGGCTGGTCCGACCTGGCCGCGCTGGCCCGGTCGCCCGAAGGATGGGGCGAGGTGGGTCATCCCGAGTGGGGCCGCTTCAAACTCGGCAAGACGAACCCGAACTACTCCACGTCCGGACTCAACGCGACGATCGCTTCCTACTTCGCGGCCACCGGACTGTCCAGCGACCTCACGCTCAAGAATGTCGCGCAACCGCGAACCCGGGAGTTCGTCAAACAGCTCGAGTCGTCGGTGGTGCACTACGGGGACACGACGCTGACGTTCCTGGAGAACATGGCCAACGAGGCCGCCGAGGGCAAAGGCCTGACGTACGTTTCTGCGGTGACCGTGGAGGAGAAGTCGGTCCTGGACTACAACCAGGGCAACCCGACCGGAGACCCCGCCACGGCCGGCAAGTCCCCAGCCCCGCAGATCCCGCTGGTCGCGTTCTACCCGAAGGACGGGACGCTGGTCTCCGACAACCCTTGGCTCGTGCTCGATGCTCCGTGGGTGGATGCTCCCACGAAGCAGGCCGCCGGCGACTTCCTGACATGGCTGAAGCAGCCCGAGCAGCAGAAGGCATTCACAGATGCCGGCTTCAGGACGTTCGAGGGCAAGCCCGGGTCCGTGATCACCGAGGCCAACGGGATGCTGCCAGCCGGCGCCACGAATGTGCTGACCCCACCGTCCCCGGCCGTCCTGGCCGCGATCGAGGACAGTTGGGCCGACCTGCGCAAGCGCGCCCACGTGCTGTTGGTGATGGATGTCTCCGGGTCGATGTCGGAGCCGGTGCCCGATGCCGGCACGGACAAGATCACGCTGGCCAAACAGGCCGCCATCGGGGCGCTCAAGCAGTTCGCGCCGGACGATGAGGTCGGGCTGTGGGTGTTCTCCACCGACCTCGGCCAGTCCGGGCAGCCATTCGTCGAGCTGGTGCCGATCGGGCCGGCCCAGCAGACGGTGCCACAGATGAGGGAGGACATCGACCGGCTCGTCGCCGATGGAGGTACCGGGCTGTACGCGACGCTGCGGCAGGCCCAGTCGCAGATGCTCAAGGACCTCCCGAAGGACCGGATCAACGCGATCGTGCTGCTCAGCGACGGGCGCAACGAGTACCCGGTCGATACCGACCTGAAGGGTCTGCTGCGACAACTGCACGGCGAGAGCATCGACACGACCGTGCGGGTCTTCACCATCGGCTACGGACAGTCGGCGGACACCGAGGCGCTCAAGGCGATCGCGGATGCGTCTCGCGGGAAGTACTATGAGGCGACTGATCCGGCCAGCATCGAGAAGGTGATGACCAGCGTGCTGTCCAACTTCTGATCCTTCGCTGCGGCAGACTGGACGGCGTGTCGGTATCGGAGGAACTCAAGGACCCCTGGGGCTGGCTGGTCGCGGGGGTCAGCGGGGGACTGGGCTGGGCGGTGCTGGCCGCTCCGCTTGGTCCGGCCGCGATCGGAGTGGGGGTGGCGATCGGCGCGGTAGTACTTGGAAGCAAGGTTGCGCTGGGCGCAGCGCGTTCCGAGGACACGGCACCGAACCAGCGGCGGGACCGCCTGCCGGAAGCCTCGCCGCACTCCCCGCAGGGGCAATACGTCCAACGGGCGCGGGTCGCGGCCCGGCGGATCCACGAGTTGGCCGACCGTCCGGCGGACCCCGGCTTGCGCAGCGAGATCGCCCAGGTGGACGCCGAGGCGGGAACCGTGCTGGACGCGCTACGCGAATTGGCCGGCCGGGTGACCCTGGTGGACGACGCACTGCAGTCGGCGGCACCGGCGCAGGTCCAGCAGGAGGCCGACCGGTTGCGGGCACAGGTGTCCGCGGAGACCGACCCGCAACTGCGGGCGGAGCGGCAGCGCGTCCTGGATGCCGTCACAGGCCAGTCGGAGTCCCTGGGTCGGCTCGTCAGACTGCGGGAGACGCTGCTGGCCCGCGCGCAGACCGCCGCCCTCGATCTGGAGCAACTGGCGGCCCGCACCGGTGAACTGGTGGCGCTGGGCACGTCCGCGTTCGAAGGCGATCCCGCCGGACGGATCCTGTCCGACCTGACAATGAGTCTGGAGTCGGTGCGCGAGGGCCTGGCTGAGGCGGAGGAGGTCAGCCGGGGCTGGTCGTCCGGATAGTGCCGGGCGGGACCGGTGGCCGCCCCGCCACGGTCACCGCCGCCGGAACACCGGCTCTGCACACGACCGACACGCGACTGGACAACTGGTGGTTCGCCGACCCGAGCCCCTGGCCGCAGATGATCACATGGGCGTGGCGATGCACCGACCCCCTCATGCTCCAAGCCGGTCGACATGCGTGGTCCGGCGAGCCGGGGTATGAGCAACATCGGTGCGAGAAGTCACGCCAAGGCCGTTGAGCTGTGGTCACGTTCAGTCGTCGGGGTTGGTGTGGGGGTCTCGGAGTGACCTGAGGCGGTTGGCGAGATTCCGTGGTTGGAAGGCGTAGTGTCCGTGGACGTTGATGTGGCTGCGGATGTAGGGCGAGAGCCGGGCCACATCTTCGTCGTTGACGGGGTGTCCGTCAGCTCTCAGGCGCTTGATGACCGCGTCGAGGTAGACGGTGTTCCACAGGGTGATGCAGTTCAGGACGAGGCCGAGGGCGCCCATCTGTTCCTCCATTCCCTGGCGGTATGTCTCTCGGAGTTGTCCTTTTCGGCCGTGGAACAGGTGACGGGCGAGGTCGTGGCGGCCTTCTTGCAGGTTGCGCATGGCTTTGATCTGGCGGCGGTAGGGCTCGTCGTCGACGTAGGACAAGACGTGCATCGTCTTGAAGGTCCGCCCGTAGTGTGCCAGGGCGTCGCCGACGCGGGTGGGTTTGCCGCCGTGGGCGCTGACGGTGCCGGTGTGGATGGACCCGACGATCCGCAGGATCTCCGGCCAGTTCGATCGGATGCGGTCGGTGTCGATCCTGCCGCGGGCGGCTGTGTTGACGGGGCCGCAGTCGGCGGCGGCGTCGATGCGCCACAGTTTCGCGTCGGGCAGGTCCGCCAGTTGTGGCCGGTAGTCGAACCCCAGCAGTCGGAGTAGCCCGAAGATCACGTCGCTGTAGGAGCCGGTGTCAGAGATGATCACCTGTGGTCGGGTGCCGCCGTCTTGGCGGTAGATCAGGTCGATTACCTGCAGCGAGTCGCGTGGGGTGCCCGACAAGACCATTCCGGCGATGCCGACGGCGTGGTCGTTGACCAGGTTCAACAAGGTGGCCGCCCCTCGCCGGCTGACGCAGCGGGCTCGCCTGGGCATCACGCCAGAAGGAGGTTGTGGCTCGGGTGACAGAGGCTGGCTGTCTCATAACGAAGGTTCGTGAGACGGATTGATCTTGCTTGCATGGAGTGCCACCGCAACGCTGCGCCGCGGTCGTTCATTGACGAGCCCGGCGCATTTGGTCATACTTAGGACCATGTCGATCATGTCTTTGGCCGAGGCAAAGGCGCACCTCTCAGAGGTCGTCAACCGGGTGAGCAGCCAGCACGAACGCGTGACGGTCACGGTGCACGGGCGCCCGTCAGCGATCCTGCTCGCCCCGGAAGATCTGGAACGACTCGAAGAGACCATAGCCGTGCTGGCCGACAACGAGCTGCTGCGCGACCTGGGTGCCTCCGACGACGACATTGCTGCCGGGCGAGTCGAGTCCGCGGACGACCTCGCGCAGGCGATGGCGCAGCGCCGGTGAACTCCGGCGAACCGTTCGACCTGCAGATCACGGCCACAGCGCGACGCCAACTCGCTGAACAACTCCCGGAGGCCGTCGCATTCGCCGCGTACGGGTTCATCTGCGGGCCCCTGCTTGCGAATCCTCACCGCGTCGGCAAACGCATGACGCCTCCGCTCGATGACCGGCACAGCGCACGGCGGGGCACCTACCGTGTCATCTACCGGATCGACGACGAGCGCCGGATCGTCACCGTGGTCGGCATCGGCCACCGGTCCGACATCTACCGGACGCCGTAGGGGCGCGGTCTGCCTGGCCACTGCCCCACTGGGCGGTCCTTGACTGGTTCGGGATCCCCGCATGGTGCCACGTGCGCGCGTCGAACCCGATCACCGCGATACTGTCGAAGCGGGCCACGGGCCGTCCGATCAGCAGCCGACCTCAAAGAGCCCTTATGGCCCCAAGGGCGCTCTGGTACGTGGACGTGTTGTTGCGAGTCACCTCTGCCACAACGAGTAGGCGTGACTCGGGTCTCCAGTCCCAATAGTCCCGACTCAAGGGAAGCACCAGCACACGCTCAAGCCCGTGTTCGACGGCTCGGGAGACGGCTGAATCCGACAGGAATTCCGGGACTGCCTTCGGGTTGGTGAACCGCTGGTCCATCACGCGGTGCAGCAGGGGGGTCGAACTGCTCAGCCATCCACCTGCCAACGATACGCTCGGAGTTCAATCGCGCTGTGAGTAGTTGCGCCTGCGGCCATCCCGCACTCCGACTGGGCGGCTCCGTCCCTCGGAGTGGGCCTCCACGATCCGGGGGAGTCGTGAAGAGTCGCCCTGGCCTGACGGGTGATGTCTGACGTCAGGTTGGGGTGTAGCCCAGACGGACGTCGGGCTAGGCAAGGCAGCCCACCCCCCGCCACCCGAGACCACGACTGACGGCTGCGCGGGGCTTGACTCTTCGCACCGAAGTTCCTCGCGCCCGTAGCCTCAGTGCCGAGGTAGCTGTGGCCCTGATGGGCTGACTGCGCGAGAATGCGCGGGTGCGTCGAGTGCTGTTGGTCGGGTTGTCGACGGTCTGCGGCGGTGCCATCCTGGCGCTGGCATGGACACTGCTCGGCCCGCACAGCGGCTGGTTCGGCTTCCTCGTGGTGTGGGTTCCGATGGCGGTCTTCGCCCTGGTGGGTGGCCCGGTGAGCACACGCCTGCCGGATGCACTCTTCGTGGTCCGCGGCTGGGAGCGGGGCGGCCGGGTCTACGAGATGCTCGGTGTGCGGGTCGCCAAACGCCTGCTGCGCCGGGGCCCGCTGCACGTCTTCGCGCCGCGAATGCATCTGACGCCCGACCCGCTTCGGGCCGACGTGCTCGAATACATGGCGCGGATGCGGGAGGCCGAGACGAGCCACGGGGTGTCCTTCGTGGTAGCCGCGGGCCTGGTGGTGTGGGCCGCAGCAGTCGGATGGTGGGACACCGCCGGGTGGATCCTGCTGTTCGACGTGATCGTCAACGGCTACCCGTGGATGCTGCAGCGGTACAACCGATCGCTGATGTGCCGCCGATTCCCGGCCTGGACGTTGCCGGTGCGCGGCGCTGCCGGGCCGTGAACCCCAACTTGGCCGTCCCTTCACCTGCGGACACGGCGCGTCGAGAGACCCGTCGGCAAGTGATGCGTGATGTACATGTTGCGGACGTTCGTACAACCCTCAACGTCGACGACGATGTGCTGCTCGCGGCCAAGCAGCGGGCAGCCGTGGAGGGCACATCCGTGGGAGGGGCACTGCCGGCCATGGCCCGGGATGGTATGCGCACCGCGAAGAGCCGCTGGTCTCG
>DAOMFH010000067.1:0-2493 GCA_035429705.1 Actinomycetota bacterium | reverse complement strand
CTTGTGCGATGTGGCGGGGCACGTGTTCTGGCCCGACTCGGTGAGCCTGTGCGACCCCCAGGTGTGCAGCATCGACCACCTGACGACATCGGGGCAAGTGACCGTCTCCTACCTGCTCGCACTCGCGGGCGGGCACGACTGCGTCCTCGTGCTCGGATCAGGGCACTGAACCCGCGCCCGGATCGCCGCACAGCCTGGGGTCACCGCTGCCGCCGCCGGACTGCGCGACACCCCCGGATGGATCGCACCGCGCCGGGAGCCAACGATGCCGTACGTCACGCGGAAGCCCCGAACTGCTGGAGCTACAGGGCCGCCGGGTCGTTGCTGCCCAGGATGCCTTGGGCGGCGTCAGCCCCCGCCTTCGTGGCCTTGCCGCGCAGGATGTACTCGAAGCCCACGGCGAGCATCGCTCCCAGGATCGGGCCGACCAGGTAGATCCAGTAGTTGGTCAGATCCCCGCCCACCAGCATCGGCGCGAAGGACCGGGTCGGGTTCATGGATGCGCCGCTGACCGGCGCGCCCCAGACCGACACCAGCCCGATGTAGGCTCCCACGGCCAGCGCGCCGTTGATGCCCACGTTGCGCGCCCCCGAGGCAGTGCCGAGGATGACGCTGACAAGTCCCAGCGTCAGGACCGCCTCGGTGAGCATGGCCACCCACACAGAGACATCCGGGGTCGGTTCCGTGGCGCCGGCGATGATGTCGCCGTACATCGCTTGCAGGAACAACGCCGCAAGGATCGCCCCGGCCAGTTGCGCGACGATGTACCCGGGAACGCGGATCCAGGGAAAGTTGCCCCGGACCGCGAAGGCCAGCGTCACCGCCGGATTCAGATGGGCGCCTGAGATCGTGCCCATGAAGAAGATGATTCCCATGACCATCATTCCCGGCGCCAGCGCCTTCATCGCCAGGGTGAGGTCGGAACCGAACGCCGCGGCCCCGATGACGCCTCCGCCGGCAGCGACCAAGACCAGCAGGAAAGTGCCCCACACTTCGCTGAACAGCCGGCGGTACTCATAGCGGGGGTTGTCGAAGTCCACCTCCGCCCGCCGGTACCGCGCGGTACCGCGTTCCAGCCACGCGAGCACCGGCTCGCCGGTGTGGTCGGGCGAAACTTGGTTACTCATCGTCGTTCTCCCTCGGTAGGTGTCTCGGATGGTGGATGTCGTTGGTCCAGCTGCTGGCTGGGCCCTTGAACTTGCGGCGGGGCTCCGGCCCCGAGGAACTTGCGGAACAGCCGTGCCGTGCTGCCGGCTGGACAGTCCGGGACAGTCGCGAGCGCCTCGTATCCCAGGCGCTCGTACAGCCCGGGGGTGAGCACATCGTATGCGAAGAAGATCACGAAAGAGCAGCCCCGCCGGCGGGCCTCGTCCTCGGCTGCCGCGAGCAGATCGCGGGCCAGGCCACGGCCGCGCAGTGGGGGAGTGACCCAAAGCAGGTGCAGGTCGCAGTAGCCGCCCCAGGTGATTCCCGAGATTCCTGCTAGCACCTGTCCGTCCTGCCCCCGCAGGAAGATCGCCAACTCGCGTTCAGGGTCCAGTCCCGCGGCCTTTGTGGCCGCCTCCGCCACGTGCTGCTCGAGCAGGGCGACCTCGCGGGGATCGGGGCGGGACTCGGTGACGAACTCGAACGTGCTGCCGGTCATCAGGTGAGCAGCATCTGCTCCAGCAGAGCGGCGTCGTCGAAGTAGTTGCGGAACGCCGAGATCTTGTCTCCGGTGAAGTCCGCGCACAGCGCCGCCCCGATGCGAATCGTTTCTCCACTCGGCTCGACGACCGTGTTCTCATCGATCGTGAAGGGTCCGGAGAAGACCGCGGAAACGGTGTACTCCAGATAGCCCTTGTTCCCGATGACGTCGACGCCGGTGACGTCTACCTCGATGTCAGACAGCGCGCCGTCCCGGTCGGCAACCGAGTCGCGCAGATCCGCGAGCGAGCCCACCAGCATGTTGGGCGACCATCCCACGACGTCGTCGGTGAAGTACTGCTGCAACTGCGTCGCGTCGCCGGCGAGGCAGGCGCCCAAAGCGGTCTCGAGTGTGTGCTTCCTGCTGTTGATAGTCATCTGTGTTCTCGTTTCTCCGGTCACTGACCGAGGATCTTGGCTTTCGCGGTGGCGAATTCCTCGTCGGTCAGCACGCCGCTCTCATGCAGTTCGCCCAACTTCTGCAACTCATCCAGATCGGGACCGGACTGGCTCGGTGCGGGAGCAGGGGGGACCGGCGAGTAGTCCTCTTGCGGGGGTGCCTGCTCCTCTTGCCGGTTGCGGTGCTTCCCGGCCTCGTATGCCGCGCCTCCGACGAGTAGTGCGGTGCGGCGGCGGGCCCTGCGGCGCATCATTCCCATAACAACGGCTCCTAACCCTGTGGCTGTCGTCGTCACGGTAGCTACAACCGGCCGGGCGGTGACTCACCCTCGTTGGGGGAAAAACGGCTACCTACGAGATGCCCAGTCCGTCCGGGTGTCCCGGAACCCGGCGCCGGTACGTGACCCT
>DAOMFH010000066.1:0-8958 GCA_035429705.1 Actinomycetota bacterium | reverse complement strand
GCGGCTGGTCGTGGCCGCCCACCTCCGGGGGCACTACTACGCGAGCCGCGCCGCACCACGAGATCGCTCGGCCAACGACTCCCACTTGGGCGCTGCGAGTCCGCGCCACGTGGCCGGAGACTCCGCAGGTTCGTCACCTCAGCGCATTCCGGTTGCCCGCGCCACGAGCAGTCGACGCCCGTGCACTGCCGCCTTGGCGAACATGGCCTTGAGGTGATCCTGGACCGTGTGCTCCGAGACGAACATCTGCTGGGCGATCTCTCGGGTGTCCCGGCCGGCCACAAGGTGGGCCAGCAGTTCCCGCTCACGCTCACTGAACCCGACGACCCGGGCGAACAACTCGCTTCGGTCGGCCGGGGAAGTCGGTTCGAAATCGATCGCGATCGCCGGCGCGACACCGGTGAACCTGGCCGCGGACACCGTGGTCCATCGGCCACGGCCTGCGTACGCCCTGGCGGTCGGCGGATGCGCGTCGATCCCCTGCTCACGCGCGAGAAGTTGCGCGGCCACGTTGAACGCGGCGGCCGGGACCGGTGGCGCGTGCGCCGGCGTGGGTAGCAGTTCGCGAAGTCGGGCATCCACGCTCGGAGTCTGACCCAGCGGCCGCAGATCCTCGGACAACAGCAGCACCACCGGCTCCGAAGTCCCATGGGGCCCGGACGGCTCCTGCTGGAACAGCCTGCCGAGGCTGTGCCGCAGCGCGGGCGTGACGATCCGCACCACGTCTGTGAGTTGCGCGCACTCGGCATCGTTGAAGGCACCGCCCATCCGCCAGAGATCCAGGAAGGCCCAGCATCCGTACCGGTCCCGGAACACCAGCGAGGCCACGTCACCGACCCCGTAGCCCGCGAGCAGTTCCCGCCAGAGCCGGCTGCGGGAGGGGTGACCGACCGTGGCCGCCTGCAGGGTGGACACGCCGTCCGCCGCAACACCGGTCCAGCGGTTGGTAGCAGTCAGGTACTTCAGTCGCACCAGTTCCGGCAGGTCGGCCAACAAGGGCACATCTGCCAGCGGTGCGGTACCCACCCAGGACTGCGGGTCGGTCAGCAGCCACGCGTAGTGCTCGAATGGCATGAGGTCCCGCAGCGCCGCGAGCACTGCGGCCCGCAGTTCCCGCTCTCCGAGCCCGCCGTCACAGAGCCGGTGGATCGGGTCGAGGCCGCTCACCCAAGGCACGATACGCCGGCCAGGACCCCAACAACTTGGGATGTTCGCATCCAGGCCGGATGCCTACCGTCGGGTCATGACCACCTTGCACATTGAGCACGCGATCACCGACTACCGCACCTGGCGCGACGCGTTCGATCGCTTCGCGGCCGCCCGGCAGGCAGCGGGGGTGATCGCGGCGCGGATCGCACAGCCACTGGACGACGCGAACTACATCGTCGTCGACCTGGACTTCGCGGAACAAGGTCAGGCCATCGCCTTCCTGGACTTCCTGCGCACCCGGGTCTGGTCCAACGCCGCCAGCGCCCCGGCGCTCGTGGACGCCCCGCGCACGGCGATCCTCGAGCCTGTCTCTGCGAGCCGCTGACCGGCCGGTTCCGCGCGACGGCCCCACTCCTGCTGATCGGAGCTGACTGCGCCCGACTGGCGTGAGCGCATCCGGCACCGGGCGGTACTCGCCCAACCCCTCAGCCGGCACTCGATTCCCGCTTGCGCAGGAACGCCTTGCCCCCCTCGACCAGCAGGAAGATCAGCACCGACAGCCCCAGTGGGAGCAGCCAGCCGATCGCGCTGATCTGCGCGGAGTGGAACCACGTGTGCATGAACGGCGCGTACACGAACACGGCCTGCAGCGCCACCATGATGAACACGGAGATCCAGACCGCCCGGTTGCCGGTGAGCGTCGCGCGGCGCAGGCTCGACTCGCGCAGTGAGCGGGCGTTGAACAGGTAGGCGGCCTGGCCCAGGGCCAGCATCGTGACCGCCGCGGTCTGGGCCTGGCTCTGCTCCCAACCCCACGACAGCGTCAGGTAGAACACCAGGATCGTGGCGCCGGCGATCAGCACCGAGACGTAGGCGATGCGCAACAGGTAGATCCGGGACAGCAACGGCGCGGCGGGGTCGCGCGGAGGCCGGCGCATCGAGTCCGGCTCCGCAGGTTCGTAGGCCAGGGCCAGTGACAGGGTGATCGCGGTGACCATGTTCACCCAGAGGATCTGGACCGGACTCAAGGGCAGCGCCAGGCCGAACAGGACCGCCACCAGGATCACCAGTGACTGGGCGCCGTTGGTGGGCAGCAGGAACACGATCGACTTCTGGATGTTGTCGTAGATCCGCCGCCCCTCCTCCACCGCCCGCTCGATGGACGAGAAGTTGTCGTCGGCCAGCACCACGTCGGCGGCCTCCTTGGTGGCCTCGGTGCCCTTCACCCCCATCGCCACCCCGACGTCGGCGCGCTTCAGGGCGGGTGCATCGTTGACGCCGTCGCCGGTCATGGCCACAACCTCGCCGTTGGCCTGCAGGGCCTTGACCAGTCGCAGTTTGTGCTCCGGGCTGGTGCGGGCGAACGTGTCAGTCGACTCGACGATGTGGCGCAACTCGGTGTTGTCGGCGGCTTCGAGCACCGGCCCGCTGACCGCTGCCGCCGAGTCGTCGACGATGCCCATCTCGCGCGAGATCGCCAGCGCGGTCCCGGCATGGTCGCCGGTGATCATCTTCACGCGGATGCCTGCCTGGTGGCAGGTCTGGATCGCCGCGATCGCGTCGGGCCGGGGCGGGTCCACGATGCCGACGATCCCCACGAAGAGCAATCCGGCCAGATCCTCGTGCGACAGGTCCTCCTGGCCTTCCGTCGCCGGTCGCATCGCCGCGGCGAGTACCCGCAGGCCCTGCCCGCTGAGCTGATCGATCTGGGCGTCCCAGAAGTCGCGGTCGAGGGGCTGCAACCGCCCGTCCGCGGCCTGTTCCTCGGTACTGCGGTCGAGCACCCGGTCCGGAGCCCCTTTGACCATGATCACGGTGTTCCCGCCGGGTGTGGTGTTCAGTGTCGCCATGTACTTGTGCACCGACTCGAACGGCAGCACCGCGACCCGCGGGTAGGTCGCGGGGTCGAACCCGGCCTTCATCCCCAGCGTGCACAGAGCACCCTCGGTCGGCTCCCCCAACACACTCCACCTGCCGTCGTCGGCCACGACCCGCGAGTCGTTGGCCACCGACATGACCGTCACCAGCGAACGCAGATCGGCGTGCCCGGCCAGTTCGGCCGGCTGGCCGGCCAGGGACAGGCCGCCTTCCGGCATATACCCGAGGCCGGCCACGTCGTACTCGCCGCCGCGGGTCACCACGTGCCGCACGGTCATCTCGTTCTTCGTGAGCGTCCCCGTCTTGTCCGAGCAGATCGTGGTCACCGCTCCGAGGGTCTCCACCGCGGGCAGGTTGCGCATGATCGCGTTGCGTTTGGCCATCTGCTGCACGCCGAGGGCCAAGGTGATGGTCACCAGGGCAGGCAGCCCCTCCGGAATCGCTGCCACCGCGAAGCCGATCGCCGCGGACAGCAGGTCGCTGCGGTCGAAGTCGTGGATCAGCCGGCCGATCAGGATCATGACCGCGGCCATGCCCAGGATCGCGATGGACAACTGCTTGCCGAACTGCTTCATGTCGCGGGTCAGCGGGGTCTCGAACTGCTCGACCTGCGCGAGCATGGCCTGGATCCGGCCGATCTCGGCTTGCGCGCCGGTCGCCGTCACCACGCCGAAACCCTGGCCCATCGCCACCAGCGTGCCGGAGAACGCCATGCTGTCGCGGTCCCCCACCCCGGCATCGGCCGGGACCGGGTCGACCGACTTCTCGCTGGGCACGGCCTCCCCGGTCAGCGCCGACTCCTCGACGCTGAGATTCACCGCCTGCAGCAGTCGCAGGTCCGCCGGCACTTTGTCACCGGACTTGACCCGGACGATGTCTCCGGGCACCAGCTCGTCGGCGGGTATCTGGATCCAGTGACCGTCCCGCTTGACGGTCGCGTCCAGCGACAGCATGTTCTTGATGCCCGCCAGGGCATTCTCGGCACGGCCCTCCTGGATGAAGCCGATCATCGCGCTGATCACCGCGACCGCGAGGATGACCCAGAAGTCGATCCACTCCCCCATGATCGCCTTGAGCACCGCCGCGGCCAGCAGGATGTAGATCAGCACGTCGTCGAAGTGCTTGAGCACCCGCTTCAGCAGAGAATCCCGCGGCGGCTCGGGCAACCGGTTGGGTCCGTACTCCGAGGCCCGTCGCGTCGCCTCCGAAGCGGACAGGCCCTCCACCGTCGAATCCAGGCCGGCCAGGACCTCCATGGCCGGGATCGCGTACGGATCGTTCAGCGGCACGTTGACAGTTGCAGTCACGTCGACCCCCACTCATCGGTGACTCCACCGTTGCACGCACGTGCGAGTCTGCTCGCACCAACCCCGGCGAGGTGGGGCAGTGGTGCCGCTACGGCCGACGGTGCGGGTACTCGCCAGTGCGGCCCTGGAACGACAGGATCTTCGGGTTGCGCACGACCCCCTCGCGGATCTCGATCGCCAACGCGATGCTCGGATCGTCCTCCCATGCCTGCGGCCCGGCCATGACCGGACGCAGGAACGGGATCAATGCCTCGCTGATCCCCCAGGTCGCCGAGTTCCACAGGTAGGTGGGGCTGTGGTCGACACCGTAGTAGTGCACGCCGTCACCCACGGTGAACATCGGGTTGTCGAACGACGTGGGTCGGGCGAACCCGAAACCCATCCCCCGGTCGCAGGAGACGTCGACGATCAGGTGGCCCATCGGGAACAGCGACAGCTCATCGTCCCGCACGAACATCATCGGCCGGTCCGTGTCCTGCAGGACGCAGTTGACCACGACGTCGAACCCGGCCAGGAACTGCGCGACCGGGATCTCCTGGTCGTCCGCGGTCACCATGATCCGGTCACCGTCGACCCGGTGCATGTGATCCATCACGACCGCGGGGATCGGTGAGGCCACCGCGGTGACGTCGCGCATCGTCAGGGCGGTGACCTCGTGCACGCCCAGGCCGTGCAGGGCCGTGATGGCCCCGCGCGCGGTGTTGCCGAACCCGATCACCACCGCGCGCAGATGACGGCCGTAGTGGCCGGTGACACCCAGCAGGGTCATCGCGTGCAGCACGGAGCAGTACCCGGCCATCTCGTTGTTGAGATGGAACACGTGCACCATGAAGTCGCCGGCCGGCGTCCAGTGGTTCATCTGCTCCCACGCGATCAGCGTCAGGTGCTTGTCGATCGCGATCTGGGTGAGTGCCGGATCCTGCACTGCGTGCGGCCAGCCCCACAACACCTGCCGCTCCCGCAGCATCCCCAGGTCGGCCAGTGTGGGCTTGGGCAGCAGCACGATGTCGGAATCCGCGATGACCTCCTCGCGCGGCAGCAGCGCCCGGACCTGGCGCGCCAGATAGTGGTCGGGGACGCCGAACGCCTGCCCGTACCCGGCCTCCAGCGTCATGCGGGCACGCAGATCCGCGTCTATGCGCTCCACATGGTGGGGGTGGATGGGCAATCGGCGCTCGTTCTCCTTGTTCGAGGTCCCCATCACACCCAGGCTCAGTGCGTTCATGGGATTCATCTTGACCCCAGCGCACCGGCTCGTCGAACCCGGTGGGCCGATCTCCTGCATCCCCGGCGGACCAGGGTCTAGGCTCCCCGGATAACCACGCCCCGAAGGAGACGACATGTCAGCCACGTCCTCCCCGATCAATGCAGGCCGGCGGCTCATGGTCGCACTGGCGTCACTGGCCGCACTCGTGGCCGTCGGCGCCGGCCCGGCCGCGGCGGACCCGCAGCCGTCGGTGGTGTTCCTCGGCGACTCGGTCACCGCCGGCTTCGGCTACTTCGGGCAGAAGGAGAACGCCAAGAACATCAGCGGCAGCGTGAACAACCCGTTCCCGAGTTCCTGGTACTTCGGGGACAACAGCCTGTCCGACTGCAGCCCGTCGGCCACCGGAACCCCCGTCGACCAGTGCAGCAACAACAACTACAACGGAGCGCCCTGGAGCGCCGGCCCGTGGCAGGCGGGCCCGAAGGCCCCCACCGTGGCGTACTCCTACCAGATCGCCGGGAGCCAGGATCCGGCCAATGCCGCCCCCGTGGAGAACTGGGCGGTCACCGGCTCCACCCCGGCGCAGTGGGACACCGGCGGGCCGTTCAACTTCCAGCTGAAGAACATCAAGAACACCCACGTGGTCATGACGCTGGGCGCCAACCCGATCCTGTCCAGCTTCCTGCAGATCAAACTGTCCATGGTGCCCGTCACCAACGGCGTGTGCGCCGACTCCACCCAGTGGCTGGGATGGACCGGCTGGTGGGCCTACCCGACGTCGAAGGTGGTCCAGTGCGCCGACCAGCAGTGGGCCCAGAACCAGCAGACGGCCCACCTGGAGAACATCTACAAGACCCTGCTGCAGAACCAGAACAAGGTCCTGGTCATGCAGTACTACCGGGCCTGCCCCTGGTCGTTCGGCAACTGGCAGCCGGAGGGCAACGTCGACAAGGGCCCGGCCTCCGGCAACCCCTGCCCGTCCCAGAAGCAGAAGGTCTCGGAGTGCAGCAACTGCCCGGTGAAGGGCACCACCACCCAGTGGGACCAGGCCGTGGCCGCGCAGAACGCGATGAACGCGAAGATCGCCTCGGCGGTCGGCGAGGTCCAGCAGTGGGCCAGCAGCCAGCCGGGCATCAAGGCCGCCGACCTGCAACTGGCAGTGCCGGACCAGAGCGCCTGGGAGCAGCACCAGGCCTGGAGCAATGACTCCTGGGTGTTCAAGAACGACACCTGGATCCACCCGAGCAAGGCCGGGCACGCCCAGCTCGCCAAGACGGTCACCAGTGCCATGTGTTCGGCGTTCGGGCAGTGGTGCGGCACGCAGCCCCGCTGGAGCACCGCGCCCACATTGGCAAAGGCCACCGTCAAGCAGGAACTGAAGGGTTCGGTGCCGGCCAAGGTGGGCAACCGGGTGGCCGCGGATCTGCCGCACCGCACCAAGCAGCGCAACGCGGTGGGCTGGGACAGCACCACCCCGAAGATCTGCGATGTCTTCGAGGGCGATCTGGTCACGTATCGCAAGGACGGCAAGTGCCAGCTGGTCGCCAACGCGGTGCGCAGCGGCGACGAGAAGAGCTTCGAGCAGAAGTTCACGGTCACGGTGAAGTAGCCGGCCGGCCCTCCCACTCGGCCGCTCGGTTTCGTTTTCCGGGGCCACCCCCGGCCTGCCACCGACCGGAATAGGATTGGGGCAGCGAGTCCCGGCGGTAGTCGGCTGCCGGCGCGAGATTGCGAGGAACACGTGTCCGTGGCTGCCGTCCCCTCAGCGGGTCCCAACGAAATCCGCAATGTCGTCCTGGTCGGGGACGCCGGTTCCGGCAAGACGACCCTGATCGAGGCGATCCTTCTGGCCACCGGCGTGCTCAGCCGGGCCGGGCGGGTCGAGGACGGCAACACGGTCACCGACTACGACCCGGTCGAGATGCGCCAGCAGCGCTCCGTGAACCTGGCGCTGGCCCCCACGTCGTTCGACGGGCTGAAGATCAACTTCATCGACACCCCCGGCTACGCCGACTTCATGGGCGACCTGCGGGCAGGCCTGCGGGCGGCGGACGCCGCACTGTTCGTGATGTCCGCCGACGAGGGACTCACCGCCGCCACCCGGATGCTGTGGAACGAGTGCGCCCAGGTGGGCATGGCCCGGGCGGTCATCCTCACGAAACTGGACCATCAGCGCGCCTCCTTCGAGGACACCGTCGCTCAGTTGCGGGACTCTCTGGGCGAAGGCGTGCTCCCGTTGTACCTGCCCGCGTACGACAGCGACGGGCACACCATCAGCGGCCTGGTCGGGCTGCTGTCGCAGGAGGTCGCGGACTACAGCGGCGACGAGCGCGTCCGCAGGGCGGCCGCAGGCGACCAGTTGGCAGCGCTCCAGGATCCCCGCGCCACGCTCATCGAGGCGATCGTCACCGAGAGCGAGGATGAGGAACTCCTCGAGGCGTGGGTCGGCGGCGAGAACCTCGGCATCGACACGGTGATCGCGGACATGGAGAAGGCCGTGGTGCGCGGGGAGTTCCACCCGCTCATCCCGATCAACCCGGTCACCGGGTTGGGCGTGCTGGAGGTCCTGGAACTGGTCGCGAAGGGCTTCCCCTCCCCGCTGGAGCACAAGGCCGTCCAGGCCACCACCCCTGACGGTGACGCCTTGCCGGCGCTGCAGTGCGATCCGGAAGGACCACTGCTGGCAGAAGTCGTCAAGACCACCTCCGAGCCGTACGTAGGGAAGCTCTCGCTGGTCCGGGTGTTCTCCGGAACGCTGCGCCCCGAGGCACCGGTGCACGTTTCCGGCCACTTCGCCGCCGGCAGCAGCCACGAGGACCATGACGTCGATGAGCGAGTCGGCTCGCTGTCATCGCCGCTGGGCAAGGCGCAGCGGCTGGTGCCGACCTGCGTAGCCGGGGACATCTGCGCGGTAGCCAAACTGACCCGGGCGGAGACCGGCGACACGCTGTCAGACACCGCCACCCCCATGCTGCTGGAGTCGTGGCAGGTCCCGCAGCCGCTGCTGCCGGTGGCCATCGAGGCGAGGACCAAGTCCGACGAGGACAAGTTGGCCAAGGCGTTGTCGCGGCTCCTGGCCGAGGATCCGTGCCTCTGGCTGGAGGCCAAGGAGGACACCAGCCAGCAGGTGCTGTGGTGCCTAGGCGAGGCCCACCTCGACGTCGTGATGGACCGGCTGGCCAACACCTACGGGGTGGCGGTGGACACCGTTGCGCTCAAGGTCTCCCTGCGCGAGACATTCGCCGGCAAGGCCGAAGGGCGCGGCCGCAACGTCAAGCAGTCCGGTGGTCACGGCCAGTTCGGCGTGTGCGAGATCGAGATCGAGCCGCTGCCGCAGGGAACCGGATTCGAGTTCGTGGACAAGGTCGTCGGCGGCGCGGTCCCCCGCCAGTACATCCCGTCGGTGGAGAAGGGGGT
>DAOMFH010000065.1:0-9062 GCA_035429705.1 Actinomycetota bacterium | reverse complement strand
CCAGTTTCGAGGAGGCGAACAGCATGTGGGGCATGCTCGGCGGCAGACAGTACCCCTTCGCGCTCTATTCGATGAGGATCCTCGGGGCGGGGTGAGCCGCTGCCCTGCGGGAGCACTCCGGGCATGATTCGCCCGACCCGGCTGATGAGGCGCTGCTTCGGCCCGCTACTGCTGGCGACCGGGTTGCGGCACGACGAAGCCGTCCCGGCCCGCCCCCAGGCTCAACAGTGTCGCCCTGGTGGTCCGGTAGGCCTCGACCAGCCGGGGATCACCCCCGGTCGGTGGTAGCGCCGACACCAGATCAACCACCCGCGTCGGGTGCGCGGCGTTGAACGTCGGGTATCCGATCGCTTTGGTGATCGCATACGTCCCGTCCGGCTGCCGGGTGAATGTGAATGAGGTCGTTACGCCCTCGCGGTTGCGGGGCCACGTCTCGTACTGCCCGCTGATCAGGTTCCCGTGGCCGTACGCGATCCACATCGCCCCGATCTTCTCGACCGGTTGCACCACGTGGACATGATTGCCGATGACCAGGTCCACGGTCCCGCTGTCGGCGAGCTTCTTGGCCACACGACGCTGCTGGACGCTCGGACGGGCCACGTTCTCGTCGCCGGCGTGCATCGACACAATCACCACTTGCGCACCCGCCGCTCGCGCGGCGCGGGCGTCCGCAATCACCTTCGCGGCCGACAACGTGTTGCAGCACCACGGCTGGCCGGCCGGCAACGTGTAGCCGTTGAAGTGCGTCGCGTATGCCAGGTGCGCGACCTTCGCCCCGTCGACGTCGTAGATCATCGGCTGACCGGACTCTGAACGTTTCCGGGCCGTGCCCGCGTGCCCCAGCCCAGCGGCGGATAGGTCTTCGATAGTGCGCTTGACTCCTGGAAAGCCTTGATCCAGCGTGTGGTTGCTCACCGTGGAACACCCGTCATACCCGGTGGCCTTGATCGCATCGACGATCCTCGGCGGAGTGGCGAACACCGGGTAGCTGCCGAAGGGCCCGTCCGGCGGGGCCAGGGTGGTCTCCAGGTGGCAGATCGCCAGGTCCGCCGGCGCCATCCGCTTCTTGATCCCGGCGAGCTGGGGCCGGAAGTCCATCTGGCCACCACCGGCCTGTGCCGCTTCGGTCCAGAGCGTGTTGTGGATCAGGATGTCGCCGTTGGCCATGACGGTGAAGGAGTCCGTCCCCACAGGTGGGTCATCGCCGGGCTCGGGTGTGGTCAGGACAAGCGATGCCGCCGGGCCTGGATCCTGTGTGCCGTCGGCGGCGACCTGGGCACCGATGAACGCGCAGCCGGAGGTGGACAGTGCGAGCGCGGTGAGAACGACCACCGGCTTCAGGAGATGAACGCGGCGCGGCGCCAGCCTCATGGCCGAAGTCTACGGGGCGGACGTGGGCCGGCCGTGTCATCGCCGCATCCGTGTCCGCGGACGCGCCGGGGGCGGTTGCCGGCAGGTGCAGACTGGTCAGTGGACCTTGTTCGTGCGCACCACCCACCGGTGCGTGGCTGTGTAGCCGCGGTAGCCCTCAGTGGCGGGAGCGCGCAGCTTCAGCCGGACGTAGAGCCGGTTCGCCTTGCCGGTGGTCCGGATGACGAGTTTGCCGTCCTCGACCCGGACCTTCGCGTAGGCGCGCTTGGTTCCGGCGGCGGCCCTGCTGGTCCCCCAGGTGACCTTCGCCATGGCCTGCTGTCCGGCGTTCGTGCGCACCGGTACCCGCATCAGCACGGTTCGCCCTCTGCCCTTGATCCGCTCGGGCAGCCTCACGGTGGCGGTCTGCGCTCTGGTGGGCGAGGTCCCAGGGGTGATGGCGAGCAGTCCGTCGAGGTACCAGCCCATCCCGTGCGACAGGTCCAGGTAGTTGCCGGCCAGGGCGCACAGCAGGCCGGTCATGCTGGGCGCCGAGGTGGATGCGCCCGCGGCGGCGAAACGCTGCGTGGCCGCGTCGTAGGCACTGCCCTGGCCCCCGCCGATCGGATCCGTGGCATCCGAGGAGACGGTCGCCGTGCCCTTGACGGTGCAGGACCCCAGCGTCGCCATGCTGATCTTCACCCGGTACGGCACGGTCAGGGCAACAGCGCCGGAGCCGTCGAGGGTGCCGGTGATGTCGGCCTTCGTGATGTCGATGGCGGCTGCGGTCAAGGTCAATCCCGGCCAGGTCTGTCCCGCGGCGGGCAGGAGCAGTTTCCCCGACGAGAGGGTGCCGGTCATGCGGATCTCACCGCCGGACGTCAGTTGGGCGTAGTACACGCCGCCGCCCGCCTTTGGCAGCGCCACATAACTGCACCCCGGGGTCCGGGCTTCGGACATCGGGGAGGAGTTCGCGCACACCGGCAGGACCAGAGACGCCGGACCATCCGTGGGCGGCGGTTGAGCCGCATGAGCCCCCGGAGCGACCAGCAGGCCGGCACCGAGCCCGAGCAGTGAGACAACAACGACAGACTTCACCCCAGTAGCAAACCATGGGCAGCCCGCAGCTGGCGCGACTGCGGCACACGAGCAGACTCCTCGTCGGTCCGACAGATACACCGGGGCGGGCCAGGTCCACTGGAACCCGACCCGCCCCGGAGACGCGCCTAGCCGTTGTCTGGCTGTGGCTGTGGCTGTGGCTGTCGGCGTTGCGCCACGACGGCGGCGAACACGCCGAACAGGCCCAGTCCCACGAACATCAACGGGACGACCACGACCAGGCTCATCGAGGCGGGGGCCACCAGGTAGCCGACTGCGAAGAGGGTGAACATCAGTCCGGCCCCCAGGCTCAACAGGTCGATCGGATGCTTGCTCATGCTGCCTGCTCCTTGGCGCTCTTCGTGGTGTTTGTCTTCTTCTTGACGCTGTCGCCGGTGGAGTCCTTGGGTGAGTCGCCTCGCCCGACCGCCGGGGCTCCGGTCAGGACCCGCACTTCGCCGCCCCGCAGTGACACCTCGACCGTGATGGTGCCATCGGAACGGGGAGCAGTGGCGGGAATCAGCAGCGCCGTCCCCTTCCGGTCGATTTGCCGAGTGGGGACTGGCCTACCGTCCTTGAAGACTGTCACCGCTGTCTGGCCGGCCACCAGCCTGATGTCCCAGTTGCGCGGGGCAAGGATGTCGACCTGGCCGACGCCGGCATACACGCTCACGGAGTCCGTGGCGCTGGGTTGGCCCGGGCCGCGCCAGTCCGAGAAGTCCACGGTGAGGGCCCCGGCGGTCATGTTGTACGTGTCACCGCTGACCTGTGGGCGCCAGGTCATTTCGCCGATGGGACCCCGCAGATCCAGTTGCTGGATCTGTGCGACCGCCCCGAGCAGCATCAGCAGCGGGATGGCGAACACCAGCAGCCACTTCGCCCGGCCGAGGAAGGCGCCCACGAGCATTGTGAGGGCCAGCACCAGCAGGGGGGCCGCCAGGATGGCGGTGTAACTGAGGCCCAGCATTATGGCCAGTCCACCCACGGCAACTGCAGCGCACAGCCCGATCAGCCCGAGGTAGGAGGTTTGCCGCGGTGGTGCGGGTGGCCCGGGTGGCGGGGGCAGCACGGTCGTCTGCGAGTAGTCCCCGGCTCCTCCGTATGCGTATCCGTGCTGCGGTGGGGCGGCGACGACCGCCGGCGCCGCCGGGCGGGCGGCCTTCTGGCTCATCACGATCCAGATGACGACCCCGGCCAGCAGCGCGCCGAGCAGCACGCCACCGTTGCCCAGGGAGTCCCCGAACAGCAGACCGAGCCCGATCATCACCGCGATGAAGGCACTGCCGGCGCCGATCAGGCGCAGCCCCCAGGAGGGGGTGATCCGAGCCGGTCCGGGCAGCGAGTCGTCCGGCACCAGCCACCAGAACGCCAGGTAGGCGAACAGGCCCACGCCTCCCAGCAGCAGGCTGACGCCGAACACGACGCGCAGGATCACCGGGTCGACGTTCCAGTAGCGTCCGAGGCCACCGCAAACGCCTCCCAGCACGCGGTCGGAGGAACTGCGGCGCAGCGGCGGCGGCTGGGCCGGGGGCTGGGGCGGGGGTGGCGGTGTCATGTTGACTGTTGTTTCACTCATGCCTCCACGGTGCCGCTGCTCACGACCCCAGCACATCAGGTGCCGACCCTGAAATCCGTCTCAGGGTTCTCCCCCGATCCCCCGGGGTCGGAATTGCGGAACAATCGGGACTGTGACCACAGCAGTGCCGATCCGCCGCGCCTACCGGGAGTCCGATGGGCGCTGGATCGGCGGGGTGGCTGCCGGACTTGCCAATCACCTGGGGTGGCCGGTTGCCGCTGTGCGGGCCTTGTTCCTCGTACTGTCCATGTTCGGTGGGATCGGCGTGATCGCCTACGCCGCCTTCTGGGCGGTCCTGCCGCCGAGGCAGGAAGACGACACCGACACGGCGCGTCTGCTGGCGTTCGCCGCCCTGGTGATCGGCGGGTTCCTCCTCTTCCCGGCCAACCGCTGGGTGCAGGTCGGCCTGCCGCTGGCCGTGGTGGCGATCGGGGCCACGGTCATCTGGACCCGGGCCAGGCCCGCCAGCGGGCCGCGGCCGATGCAATGGACCACGCTCCTGCTTGGCGTCGCGCTGGTCATCGCCGGGGTGATCGGACTTGCGGTCTCCGGGCTGGGTATGCGCGCCCTGCTCAGCGGTCTGGCGGTGGCGCTCCTGCTTACTGTGGGCATCGGGCTCATCGCGATGCCGTGGCTGGCCGGGCTGTACCGGGAGTTGACCACCGAACGGCAGGAGCGAATCCGCTCCCAGACCCGCGCGGAACTGGCCACCCAGGTGCACGATTCAGTGCTGCAGACCCTCACCTTGATTCGCCGGCACGCGGACGACCCCGACCAGGTCGTGCGCCTGGCCCGCGCCGAGGAGCGGCACCTGCGGTCCTGGTTGTACGACCCGGTCGGCGATCCCGACCAGACCCTGTCGGCCGCTCTGGCCGGGATCGCTGCGCGTGTCGAAGGCGACTACCCGGTGACGATAGAGGTCGTCTGCGTCGGGGACGCTGCCATGAACGACGCACGACGCGCTCTGGTCGCCGCGACCGGTGAGGCCGTGCTCAACGCGGCCAAGCACGCCGGCGGCGCGGTCAGTCTGTACGCCGAGGCCGACGACGGGCTGCGGGTCTACGTCCGTGACCGCGGTCCCGGTTTCGACCCCGACAAGGTCCCTGCCGACCGCCGGGGAATCGCCGAGTCGATGCGGGGGCGGATGCAGCGGGCGGGTGGGACCTGCACCATCCGCAGCGACGCGCGCGGCACGGAAGTCATCCTCAGCCTGCCGGAGGCGACATGATCGGACTGGTGATCGTAGACGACCACGAGCTCGTGCGGGCCGGCATCAGGGGCGGGCTGCCACCGGACATCGAGGTCCTCGGCGAAGCCGCAGACGTCGCCGGTGCCGTCGAGGTCATCACGGATGCCAAACCCGACGTGGTGCTGCTGGACGTCCACCTGCCCGGCGGCAACGCGCACGAGGTGCTGCGGCAGTGCCACGGGCCCTACCGATTTCTCGCCCTGTCGGTCTCCGACGCCTCCGAGGACGTGATCTCCGTGGTGCGCCTGGGCGCGCGTGGCTACGTCACGAAGGACATCACCGCCGACGGGCTCGCGGATGCGATCCGGAAGGTGGCCGAAGGGGATGCGGTCTTCAGCCCGCGGCTGGCCGGCTTCGTCCTGGACGCCTTCACCGGCACGGTCGCCGAGTCCGACGACGAGCTCGACCGGCTGACCGCCCGCGAGCGTGACGTGATGCGGCTGATCGCCCGCGGCTACACCTACCGGGAGGCCGCCGACGAGTTGTATGTCAGCGTCAAGACCATCGAGACTCACATGTCGTCCGTGCTGCGCAAACTGCAGTTGAGCAACCGGCGCGAACTCGCCCGCTGGGCGCACGCCCGGGGTCTGTAGAGGCTTGTTCCCCTGGGGCATTCGGATTCGCTCGTGGGTTGGTATCCCATGGTCGGGTCGGGTCGGGGCGGGGCGACGGCGAGGCGAGGGCGACATTCGTGGAGGACTTGCGGTCTCGAGACTTCTGGCCGGCTTTCCGCTGCGATGACCCGTTTCCGCTCCGATGACCCGCTTCCGCTCCGATGACCCGCTACAAGGGGACAGTGGCGCGGCAACAGGACACCTGGGTCTTCTGGCCGGGTGACCCGGGTCTTCTGGCCCCGTCACCGCCACCCTTCTGGCCCGCTACCGCTCACCTTCTGGCCGGGCACCGCGAGCCTTCTGGCCGGTCACGGCGAAGATGGCCTGTTTGCGCTGCGATGACCCGCTTCCGCTCCGATGACCCGCTACAAGGGGACAGTGGCGCGGCAACAGGACACCTGGGTCTTCTGGCCGGGTGACCCGGGTCTTCTGGCCCCGTCACTGAGAACCTCGTGGCCGGTTACCCCTCACCTTCTGACCCGTTACCGCTGCGATGACCTGTTTCCGCTCCGATGACCCGCTACCAGGAGCCATCGAAGCGGCAACAGGACACCTGGCGGAACGGAACGCGCGGCGAGACACCACGGGCTGGGCGTTAGCGGCGGAGGCACCTGCTGCTCTCGATCACGCCGGGTTGGGCGTCCGTCACTGCCAGCCCAGAAATCACGGCGGCTCACATCACGCCGACACGGCGCGGATCTGATGATCGCCAACCGCCGGCACCGCACATCACGCGCTTACCAGTTCCGCTCCCCCAGCGCCTCGGCCAGGCGACGGTACTGGCCGGCTTCGTCATGACGGCTTAGCCTCTCCAACGTGCGCCCGAGCAGGACATGAGCGTACCCGTCCGTGGGGTCGGACTCGATCAGCGCCCGAGCGGCCTGTTCGGCCCGTCCCAACTGCGCGGAATGGAAGTAGGACCGGGCCAGCAGCAAGCGGGCATCCGCGGTTCCACAAACATCTCCGCCGTCGAGCAGGCCCTCGAGCTCACGCGCCGCCTGCCCGTAGCGGCGCTGCTCGAACAACCGCTGCGCGTAGCGGTAGCGGTCGAGATCGTCGATCATGGCCCCTCCTGAAGTCCGGCCAGCATCTGGGCGAAAGGCACTACATCGGGCTTGCCGGACCGGGCCGGACGCTCGCCGATCACCAGCGCCGCCAGTTCCGCGCTGGCCCGGTCGATGCGGGCCGCGAGTCGGGCGGCCCCGTCCCCGCCGAAGTCCGACGTCGCGGCGTACACGCCGGTGGGCACGGTGATCGCTCCCAGATAGCTGAACAGCGGCCGCAGGGCGTGCTCGATGACCAGGGAATGCCGCTCAGTGCCGCCGGTGGCCGCCAGCAGCACCGGCAGATTCTTCAACCCGGGCGCCTCGACCAGGTCGACGAAAGACTTGAACAGGCCGCTGTAGGACGCCTGGAAGGTCGGCGTCACCACGATCAACGCATCCGCGCCGGTCACGTCCGCCACCGCCTGCCGGAGGTCGCCGGACGCGAAGCCGGCCAGCAGGGCGTCGGCGATGGCATGCGCGTGCTCCCGAACCTCGATGCGGCGCACCTCGACTCCTTCGCCGAGTTCCCGGGCCGCCGACGAGGTGAGCTGGTCGGCCAGCAACTTCGTCGTGGACGGGGATCGCAGCCCCGCGCTGACAACGGTGAGCACAGTCATGGTCCTCCTACAGGTTGGCCGGGGTGTTTGCATCCTCGGCGCGGGTACCGGTCCAGCGATCCACCGCGGGGCGGGACTCCACGGGAACGCCGGTTCGCGCCGCGAGGAGGCTCGCGTGGGTGGGGGCGTCCGGCACATCCTCGGGTCGCAACGCCGCGAACTCCTTGCGCAGCACCGGCACGACCTCCTCGCCGAGCAGGTCGAGTTGCTCGAGCACGGTCTTCACAGGCAGGCCGGCATGGTCGATCAGGAACAACTGGCGCTGGTAGTCGCCCACGTAGTCGCGGAAGCCGAGTGTGCGCTCGATGACCTGCTGCGGGCTGCCGACGGTCAGTGGCGTCTCGCGCATGTAGGTCTCCAGGCTGGGACCACCGCCGTACACCGGAGCATTGTCGAAGTAGGGGCGGAACTCGCGGATCGCGTCCTGGCTGTTGCGGGCCATGAAGACGTGGCCGCCCAGTCCAACGATCGCCTGCTCAGGCGTGCCGTGGCCGTAGTGCGCGAAGCGTTGCCGGTACAGGCCGACCATCTGCTCGGTGTGCTCCTTGGGCCAGAAGATGTGATTGGCGAAGAAGCCGTCGCCGTAGTAGGCCGCCTGCTCGGCAATCTCCGGGCTGCGGATGGAACCGTGCCACACGAACGGCGGGACTGCGTCGAGCGGGCGCGGGGTCGAGGTGAATCCCTGCAGAGGGGTACGGAATCGGCCGCGCCAATCGACCTGTTCCTCGCGCCACAGCTTGTGCAGCAGTGCGTAGTTCTCAACGGCGAGTTCGATGCCGTTGCGGATGTCCTTGCCGAACCACGGGTAGACCGGTCCGGTGTTGCCGCGTCCGAGCATCAGGTCCATGCGACCGTCGGTGAGGTGCTGCAGAGTGGCGTAGTCCTCGGCAATACGCACCGGGTCGGTGGTCGTGATCAGCGTGGTCGCGGTCGAGACGATGATGCGCTTGGTCTGTGCGGCGACCCAGGCCATCGTCGTGGTGGGAGCCGAGGCGACGAACGGCGGGTTGTGATGCTGGCCGAATGCCACGACGTCCAGCCCAACCTCGTCGGCATGCATCGCGATCGCGGCCTGCGCCTTGATGCGCTCGTGTTCGGTCGGGGTGCGACCGGTCACCGGATCGGTTGTGACGTCACCGACGGTGAAGATGCCGATCTGCATAACTCTCCTCGCACTCGCACTCACTACCAACGCCGGAGCCCACGATGTATTCCGTTGACTCCGGCGTTGGGGTCTTCGGGGCGAAGGCAGCGTTCACTGGTCGCTGCGAAACTCACGGGCGGACCCCTCGACGATTGCCGCTGCGGTGGTTGTCGGAGGGTGTTATTCCCGGCGGTCAACGGTGTGGGCCGAGCCTTGACGTGGCTACGGGAAGCGCGACTGTGTCAACGTCACAGATGCCACGATTACTTGTCGCACCTTGAACGCGCATACCCCTTGTCGCTGCCGACACGCGTCCACTCTCTGATCATGGCTCTCCGTGGCGAACCCGTCTGACAGGCTCGTCCTTT
>DAOMFH010000064.1:0-9142 GCA_035429705.1 Actinomycetota bacterium | reverse complement strand
CGCTACGAGCCGGGTACGACAAACAACCGAGACCCGAAACCAGCCTGGGGACAACTCTGCCGAACCGCGACCCCGAACGTCAGCGACAGCCCCCAACTGACTCGTCCGATCCCAATGACGAGCCCGGACCGAGCCTGTTCGCAAGACCGGCTTCCCGCGCCGCCTGACCTGCCCGGTCATCTGCTGAGGGAAGGGCACCGGCGGCCGGCGGGGGCTGCCCCTGAACGAGGGTGTTGAGAACGGGCAACCTACGTGCCGGCTCTCCACATCCTTCGTCGGGCCAGCGCAGCGACTGATGCGGCATGGCTGGTGCGGGGCAACCAGCGCGGATAGCACAACCCGCCCCCGGTGTCGCGAGCGCCGGACCGGCTGCGACAAGCACTACCGCCGGGCTGGTCCTACGCCCTAGCAGACGTGATCCGCCCGGACCCGAGGACGCGGGTGTCCTGGTAGAACACGGCGATCTGTCCGGCCGCGACTCCCGAGAGCGGTTCGGTCAGGTGGAGCGCATCGCCGTCCAGCCGTGCGGGGACTGCTGTGCCATGCGCCCGGATCTGCACCTGAATCTGCGCCTGCGGCACGGCAGCACCGGTCCAGCGCAGCCGGTCCACGCGCAAGGTGGTCACCCGCAGCCGGGTCGGTGGGCCGACGAAGACGGTGTTGCGTGCAACGTCCACGTCCACGATGTAGCGCGGCCGGCCGTCGACGGCCGGCTGCCGCAGGTTCAGCCCCCGGCGCTGGCCCACGGTGAAACCGACCGCTCCCGGATGCGTGCCGAGCGACTCACCGGACTCGGCATCCACGATCGGGCCGGGCTGCCCGCCGAGTCGCTCGCGCAGGAACGCCCGGGTGTCTCCGTCCGGGATGAAACAGATGTCGTGGCTGTCCGGCTTGTCCGCGACCAGCAGTCCCCGCTCGCCGGCCTCGGCGCGCACCTGGGCCTTGTGGCTGTCCCCGAGCGGGAACATCGAGGCGGACAACTGACTCTGGTCCAGGACCGCCAACACGTACGACTGGTCCTTGGTGTCGTCGACGCCGCGGTGCAGTTCGATCCCGCCCGGGCCGGCCAGCAGCCGGGCGTAGTGCCCGGTGCCGACGGCGTCGAACCCCAGCGCCTGGGCCCGCTCCAGGACGGCCGCGAACTTGATGTGCTGGTTGCAGGACACGCAGGGGTTCGGCGTGCGACCCTCCTGATACTCGTGCAGGAAGTCCGACAGCACCGTCTGCTGGAACCGTTCCGCGAAGTCCCAGACGTAGAACGGGATGCCCAGCATGTCGGCCGCACGGCGGGCGTCATGGACGTCCTCGAGCGTGCAACAGCCCCTGCCACCCCCCGCATACCGCTTCTCAGCCAGGGCCAGGTGCACGCCGGTCACCTCGTACCCGGCATCGACCAGTCGGGCCGCGGCCACCGCGGAGTCCACACCCCCGGAGAGGGCCGCGACCACCCGTGTCATCTCGCCCCACCCGCCCGCCGGGCACGCTCGACGGCCGACGGCAGAGCGTCGAGCAGCGCGGTGACGTCCTCGCCGGTACTGGTCCAGCCCAGCGAGAATCTCAATGAGGAACTGGCGAGGTCCTCACCGGCACCCATCGCCATGAGCACGTGGCTCGGCTGCGGGATCCCGGCGGTGCAGGCCGAACCGGTGGACACCGCGATCCCGGCAGCGTCCAGCAGCATGAGCAGCGCATCCCCGGGGCAACCGGGGAACGAGAAGTGGGCGTTGTTCGCCAGCCGGTCCACCGGGTCCCCGTTGAGGACCGCGTCCGCAACCCTGCGGCGGATCCCCTCGATCAGCTCATCGCGCAGCGGCGCCGGGTCGTGCGCCGGTGCGGCCAGTGCCGCGGCGAACCCGGCAATACCCGCCACATTCAACGTCCCCGAACGCACGTCACGTTCCTGCCCGCCGCCGTGCAACAGCGGGTCAACCACCAGGTCCCGGTCCAGGACCAGCGCACCCACGCCCACTGGACCACCCACCTTGTGCGCCGATAATGCCACCGACGGGATGCCGGCCACATCCAGCCGAAGTTGTCCCAATGCCTGGACCGCGTCACAGTGCAGGGGCACACCCGCACGGCGGCAGACCGCCGCGATCTGGGCGATCGGCTGGATCGTGCCGACCTCGTTGTTCGCCCACATCACCGCGACCAGGGCGACATCGTCGTCCAGCATGGCCTCCAGCACGTCCGGGTCGACCCGTCCGAGATGATCCACCGGAATCCGCTCGACGCGAAACCCCTCGGCGGCCAGCGTGTCGGCCGAGTCCAGGACGGCGTGATGCTCGACGGACGAGACCAGCACCCGGCGGCGGGAGCTGGCCCTTGCGATGCCCTTGACCCCGAGGTTGTCGGCCTCGGTACCCCCACTGGTGAAGATCACATCGGCGGGCCTCGCCCCGATCAGGCCCGCGATCTGCTCCCGGGACTCCTCGACGACCCGCCGCGCCCGGCGCCCGGCGGAGTGCAGGCTCGACGGGTTGCCCACCTGCGCCCACTGGCGCTGCATAGCCGCCAGGGCTTCCGGGCGCAGTGCCGTCGTGGCGGCATGATCGAGATAGTGCACCCGACCATGGTAGGTGCGCCTGTTCGGGGCACCGGCGGGCGCAGCCGTCGGGTGGCTACTCGTGCACGGGGGTGCGAGGCGCGTGCCAGATCCGGTCCAAGTAGTCCTGGATCGACCGGTCGGAGGAGAAGAAGCCGCTGCGGGCGATGTTGTGGACCACCATCCGGTTCCACTGGTCGGGATCCGCCCACACCCGGTCCACCTCGTCCTGCACGGCGATGTAGGACGCGAAGTCCGCCATGACCATGTACGGGTCGTGGCTCAGCAGCGAGTCGACGACGTGCCCGAACGCGAACTTCTCCCCATCGGAGTAGTCACCACGACTCAGCGCCTCCAACGCCCTGCGCAGCACCGGGTCGTTCTCGAAGTACGTCAGCGGCGCATAGCCCGCCTCCTGCGTGGCGTGGGCCTGCTCCTCGGTCATGCCGAACAGGAAGAAGTTGTCCGGACCGACCAGTTCACGGATCTCGATGTTCGCGCCGTCCAGCGTGCCGACCGTCAGAGCGCCGTTGAGCGCGAACTTCATGTTGCCGGTGCCGGAGGCCTCCTTGCCTGCCAGCGAGATCTGCTCGGACAGGTCCGCCGCCGGGATCAGCGTCTCGGCCAGGGTCACGTTGTAGTTCGCCGGGAACACGACGGCCAGTTTGCCGCGCGCGCGTGGATCGGCGTCGATCGTCCTGGACACGGAGTTGATCAGAGCGATGGTGTCCTTGGCCATTGCGTAGCCAGGAGCAGCCTTTGCCCCGAAGATCACGGTCCGCGGGGTGATGTTCTCCCCGTCCAGCAGTCGCTGGTGGAGGACCACCACATGCAGCAACTTGAGCACCTGCCGCTTGTACTCGTGCATGCGTTTGACCATGGCGTCGAACATGGTGTCGACGTTGAGCAGGATCCCGTGCTGCCGCTTCAGCAACTCAGCCAGTCGCTCCTTGTTCTCGCGCTTGATCCGGCCCACCGCGGACAAGAACTTCGGGTCGTCGACGAACTCGTCGAGCCCGCGCAGTTGTTCAAGGTCGGTGACCCAGTCCGAGCCGATCTTGTAGGTGATCAGCGCCGACAGCTCGGGATTGGCCAGTTTCAGGAACCTGCGCGGGGTCACCCCGTTCGTGACATTCGTGAAACGGTCCGGGTACAGCTCGGCGAAGTCGGGCAGCACCCGCTCACGCAACAGCCGGCTGTGCAGTTCGGCGACTCCGTTGACCTTGCTGCTGGCGACGGTGGCGAGGTAGGCCATCCGCACCGAGCGCACCGGGTGCTCCTCGATGATCGACATCCGGCGCACTCGCCAGTCGTTCTCGGGGAACGCGTCGGCCACCTCCTTGAGGAAGCGCAGGTTGATCTCGTAGATGATCTCCATGTGCCGGGGCAGCAGGTCCTCCAGCAACTCGACCGGCCAGACCTCCAGGGCCTCCGGCAGCAGCGTGTGGCACGTGTAGGCGAAACACTGCCGGGTGACGCCCCACGCTTCCTCCCAGCCCAGGCCGTGCCCGTCGATCAGCACCCGCATCAACTCGGGAACGGCGATCACGGGATGGGTGTCGTTCAACTGGAATATGACCCGCTCGGGCAACCTGCGCAGGTCGAAGTCGCCGGGCAGCACGTTGTGGATGACGTCGTGGATCGATGCGGCGACGAAGAAGTACTGCTGCTGCAGGCGCAGCCGCTTGCCGGCCGGCGTGGAGTCCTCCGGGTACAGGACTTTCGAGATCGCCTCCGCCTCGGTCTGGGCGCGGACCGCGGCCTGGAAGTCGCCGGCGTTGAACTCCTTCAGATCCAGATTCTGCGAGGCCTGCGCGCGCCACAGGCGCAGGGTGTTGACCGCATCGGAACGGTAGCCCGGAACCATGTAGTTGTACGGCACCGCCACGACCTTGGTCGCGGGTTCCCAGATCGCCTTCTCCTTGCCCGGCACGGGGTGGGTCACGGTTCCCCCGAAACCCACCGTCGCCGACATCTCCGGGTGCGGGAACTCCCACGGGTTCCCGCTTCGCAGCCACGAGTCCGGCACCTCCACCTGCCGGCCCTCCTCGTTGAACGTCTGCTGGAAGATCCCGTATTCATACCGGATCCCGTACCCCACGGCCGGGATGGACATCGTGGCCAGGGAGTCGAGGAAGCATGCCGCCAGGCGCCCGAGACCGCCATTTCCCAGACCCGGCTCGACCTCGGTCTCCCGCAGGAGGTCGAGGTCGAGGCCCAGCGACATCAGCGCGTGCCGGGCGGTCGCCTGCAGGTTGGTGGCCAGCAAGGCGTTGTCCAACTGCCGGCCCAGCAGGTACTCGGCCGAAAGGTAGACCACCCCCCGGCCACCACCCATCCAGTAACTGCCGAGGGTGTCGATCCAGCGGGAGATCAGGGCCTGGCGCACAGTGTGCGCCAACGCCATGTACAGGTCGGTGTCGTGGGCCCGGTTGATGTCGACGCCCTGTCCGTACCGCAACTCCTCGGTGAACTCACGGGCGAACTTCTCAGGGTCCTGGAGATGTGCTCCCGGGTGGCGTCCATGTGCCATCGCTGACCTCCACTGTCGGCTGATGGGATTCTAGGAGATCACCATAGACCCTCTGGAGTGCCGCGATCTGAACCCGCGCGGGGGCCAGCGCCCCCGGGTACGTCCAGTGGATTCCGTCGCGCTGCCGGGCCAGGACCTCTTCCCCGTCGATGGTCGCCTGCATGGAGAAAGGCTCGGACTCGTCGTACAGGTCCACGTACTCGACACCGGGCACGGCGGCAGCAGCCCGCGCCAGCGCGCCGTTCACACCGGCATACACCTCGTTCCAGTCGCGGTCCCGCGCGGTCGGCGGACCTGACCAGAAGACACGCTGCACACCCTCCTGCATCATGGCCCGCATCACCACCCGCGCCCGCCGCTCGTACTCGGCCTCCCACGCCTGACTGCCGGCCACCAGCGTTTGACCCCGGACGGTCATGTCGTTGCGGTCATTGCCGCCCAGCACCATCACCACGGCGTCGGGCTTCTGCTTGCGCAGGATGGTCCGGGCGCCGGACTCCCAGTTGAAGAATGCCGGATTCGTCAGGCCGGTGCCGTTGCGCCAGACCGAACTCACCTCGACCAGTCGCGAGTCAGCCAATTGGGTGGCCATCTGCTGGCCGACGTAGGTGGACAGCGAATCACCCACGACCAGGACCTGCAGCGGGTCGGCCGCTGTGGGGGCCGTGATGGGCGGGGCGGTGGCCACGGGCAGGGGGTCGGCGACCTCATCGCCGGACTCCAGCGCCGCACCGTCAGCATCATCACTGCCCTGGCCCAGCGCCTGCGCCAGGGCCTGTTGGGGTCGGTCCAGCCGCAACCAGCCGGCCGCCGTATCCAGCGGCCCGGCCACAGCCACCATCACCGTGCGCAGCGGACCGGGGCGCATGCCGTTGGCGTCGCGCAGGAATCCGGCGCTGTTGAACAACACGGCGACGCCCAGGGCGATCACCACGACCAGCCAGATGTGGCCGGCGGGCATCCGGCGACCAGAGAAGCCGTGCATGGCCGGGTGATAGCTGTCGGTGCGGTTTCGGGCGCGAGGCGGTGAACCCGGCTTCGTGGTCTCCTGGACGGTCTCGGTCATCGCAACGCCCTCAGAACTGGAAGTAGATGAACGGGGCGACGCCCTGCTGGCCGACCACCGTGTCGATGACGATGAGGAACACGCCGAACAGCACGCCCTGTGCCCAGTAGGGCAGCCTGCTGAACTGGACCGCGGCCCGGTCCCAGAGCCGGGGCGGCGTGAACTGGGTGCTGAACGCGACCAGCAGCGCCACCAGCACCACCGGTGTCACCAGAGTCGCCGGGGTCGTCCAGCCGACGACCAGCCGGGACAGGACCGTCATGGCCGTGGCGAGGTCCGGCGCCCGGAAGAACACCCACGCGAAGCACACGAACGCGAAGGTCACCAGCCACAGGGCCGGCTTCGGGTACGACCGCTCGATCGCTGCGTCGATGCGGGTGCGGGGCTTGACCATCACCATCGTGGTCGTCGCCGAACCGCCGTCCGACACCGGCGCTGGGGGCTCGTCGCGCAGGTCGATCGACGGCTGCGAGCGCAGCGCCCGGGCCCGCTCCCGCACCCAGCGCTCGAAGCCCAGCCCGGCCCCGTGCAGCGACCCCCAGATCACGAATGTCCACGCCGCGCCGTGCCACAGCCCGCCCAGCACCATCGTGAGCATCAGGTTGATGTAGGTGCGCTTCGGACCCTTCCGGCTGCCGCCCAGCGGGATGTACAGGTAGTCGCGCAGCCAGCGGGACAGCGTCATGTGCCACCTGTGCCAGAACTCCTGCAGGCTCAGCGCCCGGTACGGCTGGTCGAAGTTCTGCGGGAACCAGAAACCCAGCAGCATCGCCAGGCCTATCGCGATGTCGGTGTACCCGGAGAAGTCGCAGTAGATCTGCGCGGCGTAGCCCAGGACGGCCACGCCGGTGTCCACCGCCCCGAAGGCCTGCGGACTGCCGAAGACCGGATCCACCAGGTTGACCGCGAGGAAGTCGGCCAGCACAACCTTCTTGATCAGCCCGCCCCCGATCAGGAACAGGGCCGGGGCCGCCGGGATGTTGCGCGGGCTGCGCGGGGTGGCCAGCTGGGGGATGAACTCGGTGGCCCGCACGATCGGGCCGGCCACCAGGTGCGGGAAGAACGACAAGTAGACCGCGGTGTCGATGGGTTTGGCCAGCGGCGCGCGACCCCGGTACACGTCCACCACGTAGCTGATCGCCTGGAAAGTGAAGAAGGAGATCCCCACCGGCAGTGCCAGTTCCAGCACCTGCTGCTCACCCTCGAGGCCGAACGTCCGCACCAGCCCGTTCACGCTGTCCACGAAGAAGCCGAGGTACTTGAACACCCCCAGCAGGGCCAGGTTCCCCACCAAGGCGGCGATCAGGACGGCCTTACGCCCGCGGCCCCGGCTCATCGAGCTGATCACCGTCGCGGCAAGTTGATTCCCGACGATGGACGCCAGCAGCAGGAACACCCAGCGCCAGTCCGCGGCCGCGTAGAACCCCAGCGAGGCCACGAAGATGAATGGTTTCCAGTACCTCGGGGTGGGCATGAGCAACCACGACGCGAGCAGCACCACGACGAAGAACGTCGCGAACTCGATCGTCGGGAAGATCACGTCCCTACCCCTCTGCCGAAACCAGTTGGGGCCACGCGATGGGGAAGAAGTCGCGTGACTTATGGCGAGGCTAACCCGCGGGTCGGACAAACCCGGTCAGGCACATTCGGCGGGTCGCGCCGGAAGGTCGCCCCTGCGCCCCGAGCCGTGCCACCGGAGGGCGTTCGCCTCGCCACGACAGACGACCGGACCCCGTCACCCGGGTGGGCAGCGGGGTCCGGTCGATGCGTTGCGGATCAGCCCTTGCGCTTGCCGATCTCCTCGATCAGTTGCGGGACGACATCGAACAGGTCTCCCACCACGCCGTAGTCGGCGAGCTCGAAGATCGGTGCCTCCGGGTCCTTGTTCACGACCACGATGGTCTTCGAGGTCTGCATACCCGCCCGGTGCTGGATGGCCCCGGAGATGCCGTTGGCGATGTACAGCTGTGCGGACACGGTCTTGCCGGTCTGACCCACCTGGTACTGGTGGGGGTACCAGCCGGCGTCGGTGGCCGCCCGGGAGGCACCCACGGCGCCGCCGAGCGCGTCGGCGAGCTTCTCCATGAGTTCGAAGCCCTCCGGACCGCCCACACCGCGCCCGCCGGACACGACGATCGCAGCCTCGGTCAGTTCGGGGCGAGCGCCCTTCTCCTCCTTGACCCGGTCGGTGATCCTGGCCGCGGTGGCGGCGGGGCTCAGCGCGACGGAGACATCCACGCGTGCGCCGGCGGCCGGGGCTGCTTCAGGCGCAGTGGAGTTGGGCCGCACGGTGATGACCGGGGTGCCGTGCGCGACCTTCGACTGCACGATCGTCGAGCCACCGAAGATGGACTGGGTCGCCACCAGGTCCGCGGACACACCGACGGCGTCGGTGATCACACCGCTGCCGGCCTTGATCGCCAGCCGGCCGGCGATCTCCTTGCCCTCGGCCGACGAGGTGATGAGCACGGCGGCCGGCGCCTTCTCCGCGACCAACTGCGCCAGCAGTTCGGCCTGAGGCGCCACGACGTGGTCGGTCAGCGCCGGGTCGGCGGCGACGTAGATGGTGGCGGCGCCGTACTCGGCCAGGGTCGCAGCCGCGGAGTCGACTCCCTCTCCGACGAAGACCGCGGAGGGTTCGCCCAGCGAACGCGCCAGGGTCAGCAACTCCAGCGTGACCTTCTTCACCGAGCCGTCGACATGGTCGACAAGTACCAGGATCTCAGCCATTGTGTTCGTTCTCCCTAGATGAACTTCTGCTCGGACAGGTAGTCAGCGATCTTCACGCCGCCATCACCCTCATCGGTGACGGTGGTGCCTGCGGCACGCGGCGGGGCGGCGGCGAATTCGGCCACCTGACTCCATGCGGCGCCCAGTCCCACGGTTGCCGGGTCGATGCCGGCATCGGCCAGCGTGATCGTTTCCACCGGCTTCTTCTTGGCCGCCATGATGCCCTTGAAGGACGGGTAGCGCGGCTCGTTGATCTTCTCCACGACCG
>DAOMFH010000063.1:0-9342 GCA_035429705.1 Actinomycetota bacterium | reverse complement strand
CCCCTCGGCACCACCCGAACCAGCCACCCCAAACACCACCGACGAGACTGAAGGTGCACCCCACCCAGGTGGGGGTAGTGCCGTAGTGCCCTGGAAGACGGGGCAGCCGCGCGGAGGTTACATCTCCCCGGGCGGCGCTTCGGCCTCGAGGCCGGCCGGCGTGGTCTGCTGCACCTGGCGCAAGAACTCGAAGTTGCTGCTGGTCTCGCGCAGTTTGCTGATGAGCAACTCGATGCCTTGCAGGGTGTCCAGCGCGTGGAGCACCCGGCGCAGCTTCCAGACGATCGCCAATTCCTCCTTGGTCATCAGGAGTTCTTCCTTGCGGGTACCGGAGGCATCGACGTCCACGGCGGGGAAGACCCGCTTGTCGGCCAGGCGCCGGTCCAGCTTGAGCTCCATGTTGCCGGTGCCCTTGAACTCCTCGAAGATGACCTCGTCCATCCGCGACCCGGTCTCGACCAGGGCGGTCGCGATGATGGTCAGCGAGCCACCCTCCTCGATGTTGCGGGCAGCTCCGAAGAACCGCTTGGGCGGGTAGAGCGCCGCCGAATCGACACCACCGGACAGGATGCGACCAGAGGCCGGCGCCGAGAGGTTGTAGGCACGGCCCAGGCGGGTCATCGAGTCCAGCAGGACAACGACGTCCTGACCCATCTCGACCAGGCGCTTGGCCCGCTCGATGGCCAGTTCGGCCACGGTCGTGTGGTCCTCGGCCGGCCGGTCGAAGGTGGAGGCGATCACCTCACCCTTCACCGACCGCTTCATGTCCGTGACCTCCTCCGGGCGCTCGTCGACGAGCACCACCATGAGGTGAACCTCCGGGTTGTTGGCCGTGATCGCATTGGCGATGCGCTGCAGGACCATCGTCTTGCCCGCCTTGGGCGGCGACACGATGAGGCCGCGCTGTCCCTTGCCGATGGGTGCGACCAGGTCGATGATCCGCGTGGTCAGGTTGTGCGCCTCACCTTCGAGGCGCAGACGCTGCTGCGGATACAGAGGGGTCAGCTTGCCGAACTCCTTGCGCTCACGGGCCTTGTCCGGATCCAGGCCGTTGACCTTGTCGATGCGGACCAACGGGTTGTACTTCTGACGCGCGTTCTGCTCGTTCTCCCGCTGTGGCCGGATGGCACCCACGACGTGGTCGCCCTTGCGCAGGGCGTACTTCTTCACCAGCCCCAGGCTGAGATATGCGTCGGTCGGCCCCGGCAGGTAACCGGTCGTGCGCAGGAACGCGTAGTTGTCGAGCACGTCGAGGATGCCGGCAACCGGCACGAGCACCTCGTCCTCGGCGACCTCCGGTTCGCTGTCCTCCCGGCGCCGGTCCCGGTTGCGGTCCCGGCCACGGCGGCGACGGTTGCGGTTGCTGCCGCCCTCGCGATCACGGTTGCCCTGATCGCGGCGCTGCTGGCCACCGTCCTGGGCGTCGCCCTGCTCACCGCGCTGATCCCCCGACCGCTCGGAGTCACGCTGCTCAGGGCGCTGCGGCTCGGACTGCTCGGAGTCGCGCTGCTCACGACGCTGCGGCTCGGCGTCGCGCTGGTGCTCACGCGATGGGCTGGTCTCCTGTGCACTCGGCGGCGACTGGGGCTGCTCCTGCTCAGCGCTCGCGGGAGAAGCAGTCCGGCCGGCTCCGCCGAGCGCGGCGATGAGTTCGCTCTTGCGCATGGCGCTGGCCCCGGAGATCCCCCGGTCCGCAGCCATCTTGCGGAGATCCGCGAGCAGCATGCCGGACAGACCGGTGCGCTTCCTGGCGACGGGTTGTTCTTCGATGGTGGTGTCAGTCAACTGACACGTCCTTTCATGGACGTCGGGGTTTGGGCCCCAGAAGTGAGAGGTGCATGTGCCACCTGCTCACCGCGGACATGTATGGCCGAGAGGCGTCAAGTGGGGACGGGTGGGGCAATGGAACATGCCCCGGTAGATCGCCACGAGTTCTAACGCCCTGGCTGCGACCACTCTAGCACCCTGACCAAGGCAAGTGAATCATTCGGGGTATGGGCGTAGCCTGAGAATGCTGGATCAGGAGGTCATCATGAAGATCGCCGACGCCGCGGCGGAGTTTCTGCACCAGCAGCGCATCGCCGTCACCGGAGTGTCACGGAAGCCCGAGGGGCACGGCAGCAACGCCGTGTACACCCGCCTGCGGGAGCGGGGCTACTCCGTGTTCGCGGTCAACCCCAATGCGGATCAGGTCGAGGGCGACCCGGCCCACCCGAACCTCGCAGCAATCCCCGGCGGGGTCGATGCGGTCGTGATCGCGACCAGCGCCGAGCACGCTCCCCGGACCATGCAAGAAGCGGTCGACCTCGGTATCAAGTACGTCTGGATGCACCGTTCCTTCGGCGCTGGCAGCGTGTCCGCCGAGGCCACCCGGATCGGGCGCCAGGCGGGCATCATGGTCATCGACGGCGGTTGCCCGCTTATGTTCGGGCAGGCCTCCGACGGTGGCCACCGGATGATGCGCCGCATGATGAAGGTGACCGGCCGGGTTCCCCGTGAAGTCGCGTAGCCGGCCCCGCCCTCACGGGCTGATTCGGACCCCCCGCCGAGCGACCTCGAGGGACATCTTCTGCCATCCCGGCGGAACCTCGATGTCGGCGCCGAACGCCACGACGGTCGGACCGGCACCTGAGATCGCTGCGGGCACCCCGCCGTCCCGCCACTCCTGTACCAGTTCCCACGACTGCGGGTAGGCGTCACGCCGGTAGTCCTGGTGCAGCCGGTCCTCGGTGGCATCCAGCAGCACCTCCGGGTGCCCGGTGAAGGCCACCACCGCCAGCGCCGCCCGGCCCACGGCGTGGACAGCGTCAGCGAACGGAACGCTGGCGGGCAGCAGCGACCGGGCAGTACTGGTGGCCAGTCGCTCGGCGGGCACCGCCACCGTCACCCGCAGCCCGGCGGCCGGCTCGACGCCCAGCGCCCGGCCGACCCCCTCATGCATCCAGGCCACGGTCAGCCCACCCAGCACAGCCGGCGCCACGTTGTCCGGATGACCCTCGATGGCGGTGGCCAGGGCCAGCAGTTCGTCGTCGCTCAGCGGCGCACCGAGCGCCCTCGCGCCGGCCAGCCCGCTGACTATCGCGGCCGAGGAGCTGCCCAGGCCACGCCCGTGCGGAATCACGTTGCGGCAATGCACCGTGACCTCGGGAACCGGCAGCCCGCACTCCTCGAATGCCCGTCGCATACTGGCCAGCACAAGGTGGTCGGGTCCGAGTTCGACCTCACCGGCACCTTCCCCGCTGACTGTGACGGCGGTGTGGTCGGACAACTCGAAGGTGACCCGGTCACGCAGTTCGAGGGCCAGACCCAGGCAGTCGAAACCCGGCCCGAGGTTCGCGGAGGTGGCCGGGGCCTCGACCACCGGCATCAGACGAGGTCCAGTTCCGCGGCGGCGGCCCGCGCGTCCACATCGATGCGCACCGGCTGCGGCGCGCCGGCGATCGCCCATTGCGGATCCTTCAGGCCGTTGCCGGTGACCGTGCAGACGACCGTCTGCCCGGGGTCGAGTTCTCCGGCAGCATGCTTGGCCAGCAGCCCCGCGACCCCGGCCGCCGAAGCCGGCTCCACGAAGACCCCCTCACCGGAGGCCAGCAGCCGATAGGCGCTGAGGATCTGCCGGTCGGTGACCATGTCGATCAGCCCCCCGGACTCGTCGCGGGCGTCCTCGGCCTGCTGCCAGGAGGCCGGGTTGCCGATCCGGATCGCGGTTGCGATGGTCTGGGGGTGAGCAACCGGGGCACCTCGCACGATCGGCGCCGCACCGGCGGCCTGGAACCCCCACATCCGGGGAGATGTGCCGTATTCCCGGTAACCCTTCCAGTACGCGGTGATGTTGCCGGCGTTGCCGACCGGCAGGCAGTGGATGTCTGGGGCGGCGCCCAGTTGGTCGACGATCTCGAAACTGGCAGTCTTCTGTCCCTCGATGCGCGCCGGATTGACACTGTTCACCAGTGCCACCGGGTACTGCTCGGACAACTCACGCGCGAGGGTCAGGCAGTCGTCGAAGTTGCCGTTGACCTGCAGCAGCCGGGCGCCGTGCACCAGCGCCTGGGCGAGTTTGCCCATCGCGATCTTGCCGGCGGGCACCAGAACGGCGCAGACCATACCGGCCCGGACCGCGTAGGCAGCAGCACTGGCACTGGTGTTGCCCGTCGAGGCGCAGATGACGGCCTTGGCCCCGTCCTGGGCTGCGACCGACATCGCCATGGTCATGCCCCGGTCCTTGAAGGAACCGGTCGGATTGGCCCCCTCGACCTTGAGGAGCACGTCGCAACCGGTCAGTTCGCTGACGCGCTGCGCCCGGACCAAGGGGGTACCGCCCTCGCGCAGCGTGACCACCGGGGTTTCGGCGGACACCGGCAGGCGGTCCCGGTACTCCTCGATGATCCCCCGCCACACGTGTGCGCTCATTCCTCACCTTCCACCCGCATGACCGCGACCACCTCGTTGACACTGTCCAGGCCGCGCAGGGCATCCACGGTCTCGGCCAGCGCGGCCTCCAGCGCGGCGTGCGTCCTGATCAGCAGGGCGGCGCGCCCGGTGGACTCGTCGGTGTCCTGCCGAACGGTCTGGATGGATACGTCGTGCTCGCCGAAGCAGGCCGCGATCTGCGCGAGCACCCCCGGCCGGTCGGCCACATCGAGGTTGACCGTGTAGCGAGTGACCGCCTCGCCGACCGGTCTCGGTCGCAAGCCCGCGTACACCGACTGCGCCTGCCCACCAGCGCCCGCCCGGCGGTTGCGGGCGGCGGTGACCAGGTCTCCGAGCACGGCGCTGGCGGTCGGTTCGCCCCCGGCCCCGCGGCCGTAGAACATCATCTGCCCGGCAGACTCCGCCTCCACGAACACCGCGTTGAAGGCATCACGCACGCTGGCCAGCGGATGGGAGCGCGGGACCATGGCCGGGTGCACCCGGGTGACGATGCCCTGACCGTCAGGAGTCCGCTCGGCGACCGCGAGCAACTTGATCACAAAGCCGAGATCCCGGGCGGCATCGACGTCACGCAGCGTGACAGAACTCATACCCTCGCAGTACACGTCGGACAGAGTCACGCTGGAGTGGAACGCCAACGTCGCCAGGATCGCCGCCTTCGCCGCCGCGTCATGACCCTCCACATCGGCGGTCGGATCCGCCTCGGCGTAGCCGAGCCGCTGGGCCTCCGCGAGCACCTCCGCGTAGTCCGCACCCTCCTCGTCCATCTTCGAGAGGATGTAGTTCGTCGTGCCGTTCACGATGCCCAGGACGCGCTGGACCAGGTCGCCGGCCAGGGACTCGCGCAGCGGGCGCAACAGCGGGATGGCCCCCGCGACGGCCGCCTCGTAGAACAGGTCCACCCCGTGCTCGTGCGCGATCTCATGCAGTTCGGCGCCGTGCTCGCTGAGCAGGGCCTTGTTGGCCGTGATCACCGCGGCGCCGTTGCGCAGGGCGGTCTCGAGCAACTCCCGGGTGGGGTCCAGGCCTCCCATGACCTCGACCACGATGTCGATGTCATCCCGCTTGACCAGCGCGAACGGGTCGTTGGTGAGCAGTTCCTGCGGGATACCGGGGCGGGGCTTGCTGACGTCGCGTACGGCGACCGCCACCAGTTCCAGCGGCGCCCCGACGCGGGCCTGCAGATCCACCGCGGAGTCGGCCAGCAGCCGGGCGACCTCGGAACCGACGGTCCCGCCGCCGAGCAGGGCTACACGCACAGATTCAGACACGCTGTCAGTCTCCCATGCGGGCCCCTGCGCCCACCCCCCGTGGTGGCGGCGCTGCCACACTGGACGGATGCGCACCGGCACCGGCAACGGCCCGCTCCCGGGACCGCACCTGGACGGCGACGAAGTGCTCTTCGTGGTTGACGAGGATCCCGCGTGGCAGCCGCGCGGCGTCTGGTTCCATCTGCGGGACTTCGGAGCGGACCCGACATTCCACCACCACGACGGAAAGTGGTGGTGCCGTATTCCCCGGCCCCCCGTAGACCGGATGGAATACCTGCTGTTCGGCGTGGACAGCGACGGGCACGGGTTCATGAGCACCGACCCGGGCAATCCGCACACCTCACGCGGAGTGTTCGGCCCCCACAGCGTGCTGGAGTTCCCCGGGTACCGTCCCCCGCAGTGGCTCGGACACCCGGTGGCGGCTGGCGCCAGCGAGGCACTGCAGATCGAGGACGAGGCTGCGCAGATCACGATCCGCGGGGATCTATGGGCGCCGGCCGGGACCCTGACCGACGACCTGCTGCCCCTCCTGGTCGTGCACGACGGGCCGGAGTACGCCGATCTCGCCGATCTGCTCCACTACCTCAGCTGGCTGTGGCAGGCCCGGCCGGAACTGCTGTGCCGGGTGCTGCTGCTCCAGCCGGTCGACCGCGACCGCTCCTACTCGGCCTCCCCCGGCTACGCGCGCTGCCTGGTGGAACGCGTTCTGCCCGTGCTCGTGGCCTCCGTCCGCACCCACCCGGCGATCGTCGGTCTCGGGGCCAGCCTCGGCGCCCTCGCCCTGACGCATGCCGCCCTCAGCCACCCGGGGGCTTTCGCCGGACTCTGCCTGCAGTCCGGATCGTTCTTCGTCCCGCAGTACGACAGCCACGAACAGGGCTTCGCGTACTTCGACCGGGTGGTGCGATTCGTCGCACAGGCGGGCAGCGCCCGGCGTTATCCGGCCGCGCTGCACGTGAGCATGACGTGCGGCAGCGGCGAGGAGAACCTGGCGAACAACCGCCGTTTCTCGCACATCCTCAGCGGGCTCGGCGTACCGGTCGACTGGTCCGAGAACCGCGACGGGCACAACTACGTCGCCTGGCGCGACTGCCTGCACCCGGGTCTGGCCGGGCTACTCGGCGCGGTCTGGGCGAGCGAACGGTAGGGGCGGCGCGCCACACTTGGCCTTTGTGCGGCGAGAGGTCTGGACGATACCGGCACCGACCCTGGGCGGTCAGGGGACTGTGCTGGCCTACGGGCACTGGGGCGTGCCGGTGCTCTTCTTCCCGGCTGAGGGCGGTGCCGCCGGCGACATCGAGGCGAACGGCCTGATCCACGCCCTGGCCGGTCCTATCGAGGCCGGGCGCATCAAGGTGTACTGCGTGCCGTCCTACGACAACGAGGCCTGGTCGAACCGGAACCTGCCGCTCGAGGAGCGGGCCCGCAACCACGAGCGGTACCACGGCTGGATCTGCTTCGACGTCGTCGGGGCCATCCATCACGACTGCGGCGGCCCGGTGGACATCGCGACCACCGGTGTGAGCATGGGCGCCTACCACGCGGTGAACTCGGCGCTGCGGCGCGCGGACCTGTTCCCCTACGCTCTGGGCCTGTCCGGCAACTACGACCCCACCACTTGGCACGGCTGGGGAGACCAGGGCGACACGACCTACTTCAACAACCCCTTCGCATACATCGCCAACGCCGGCGGCGACCATCTCCAGTGGCTGCGGCGGCGGGTGTTCATCCAACTCGTCGTCGGCACCGGACCGTGGGAACAGGAACCGACACGGGCGCTGCCGTCGACCCTGGCCTTCGCGGACCTGCTGCGGTCCAAGCAGATCGGATGCGACCTCGACGTCTGGGGGCCGGACAGCCCTCACGACTGGCCTGCCTGGTGCCGACAGGCGGCCAAACACCTCGGCGCCCTGGGCGGATAGGAGTGGCCATGAACACATCGACGCGTTCCCACCTGGTGGGGCTGTTGCTCGGCACGGAGAACGACTGGCCGACCGCGTTCGAGGCGCTGGTGCGTGCGGTCGGGTCGATCAGCGACGGACGCGGCGTGGCCCACACCATCGACACCGAGCGGGTCACTATCGAGCCGTTCAACCTGCGGGACAGGCCGCGCCACGCCCTGGTGATCGACCGCCTCGCCTACTGGTACTACGTACCGCGGGAGTGGCTGAAGAAGATCTCGCTGATGGACGACGTCTACCTGCTCAACAGCCCGTTCACCTTCCAGTCCATGGAGAAGCACTCGGCCTACTGCGCCATGATGCGGCTCGGCCTGAAGATCCCCGACACCGTGCTGGTGCCTTACAAGAACCCGCTGGACAACGCCCGGTGGGCCTACACCGCCGCACGCTACAACCGCCCCTTCGACCTGCCCTCGATCGCCGAACCGCTCGGCTACCCCCTGTACATGAAACCGTTCGACGGCGGCGGGTGGCGGGGCGTGTCGCGCATCGAGGATCCCGCCGGCTTGATGCGCGCGTACGACGACTCCGGGGAGATGCTCATGCATCTGCAGGCCTCGAAGGACCACGACGTGTTCGCCCGGGCGCTGTCCATCGGTCCGGAGACCATGGTGATGCGTTTCCGGCCCGAACAGCCGATGCACAGCCGCTACGACGTCTCCCACGACTTCCTGACGCCGCAGGCCGGCAGCGAGTGCACCACCATCAACCGCACCGTCAACGCCTTCTTCCGCTGGGAGTTCAACTCCTGCGAGATGCTGGTCAAGTTCGGCACCGACGGTCAGCCCGACCAGGTCTATCCGATCGACTACGCCAACGCGTGCCCGGATGTGGCCGTCACCTCCCTGCACTACTACTTCCCGTGGGCGATGAAGGCCCTGGTGAAGTGGAGTGCCTACTGCCTGGTCACCGGGCGACGGCCCAGCGTCGACCTGGCCACCGACGAGTACTTCGCCGTGGCAGACCGGGACGACCTGTCCTACGAGGAGAAACTGGCCCGGTACCGGCAACTCGCGGACGCCTACTTCGAGACCGACCAGTACCACGACTGGTGCGATGCCCGGCTGCGCGACTTCGACGAACAGGCACTGGAGTGGTTTCAGAGCCCGGCCATGGACCAGGTCATCGTCGACACCGTCCGCGCGACCTACCCGCCTCACGAACACGAGCGGTTCGTTGCGCACTTCCGCGGACTGGTCGGCCTGTGGTGCCGCGACGAGCAGCAGCGGATGGCCGGCGACCGGTTCGTTCACGACTAGTCCCGGGGGTTTGGGCCGGCGGTGGGAGGTCGCCGCCCGCGACTTCTGCGGCGTTGGAGGGCTGGGGCCGAATCAGCAACCGCGCGCCAGTCGCAGAACGCCAGAGCCCGACCTTGCGTGCACATACTGCAGATGGAGGCAGGGGACGAAGCCACTCCCCCAGCCCGCGCGACACACGCCAGGCGCTGGCACGGCCCACGCCGCGCCGCGAGTGTCGCGCGGTTGTCAGCCGGTTCGCGAGTGGTGCACGGTTGGGGGTTTCGCCAAGATCAAACCCCCAACGCCGCAACAGTCGCGGGCGGCCCCAGCAGTCGCGGGCGGGCGGCCGCAACAGTCGCGGGCGGGCGGCCCCAGCGCCACCAAAGGTCGCCAACAGCCGCCCGCACCCCGAGCAACCCGGACCGCCTCCGCAAGTCCGAA
>DAOMFH010000062.1:0-9455 GCA_035429705.1 Actinomycetota bacterium | reverse complement strand
CTGCGTCCAGTCGCTGCAGGGCCTGGCAGACCTTGGCGGTGTCCGTCATGAACGCGAATGGCGGCAGGCTGCGGCGCAGGTAGCCTCCGTAGCGCCGGTTCGCCAGGCGACTGTCCAGGATCGCCACCACTCCCCGGTCGTTGCCGGAGCGGATGAGCCGACCCGCACCCTGGGCCAGGGTGACGGCTGCCTGCGGCAGGGAGACCTGCATCCACCCGGAGCCGCCACCGGCGTCGATAGCCGCCTGACGGGCACTGACGACCGGATCCGTCGGGGGCGGGAACGGCAGTTTGTCGATGATGACCAGGGTGCAGGCCGCACCGGGCACATCAACGCCCTGCCACAGGCCGAGTGTCCCCAGCAGCACACTGTCGTGGTGTTCGGCGAAGGCTCTGATCAAGGGGGCGGTGGGTTCCCCGCGGCGCTGTACGAGCAGGTCCCCCGGAACCACATCCGCCAGCGCATCCTCCATGGCTGCGACCGCGTGCCACGAGGCCATGAGGACCAGCGCCCGGCCCCCGGCCGCTGCGACCAGGTCCCCGGCGACGGCGAGAACCTGTTCCGTCGGCCAGTCCGGGCCGGGCGGTGCCAGCCGGTCGGGGACGAACAGGATGCCCTGGGACGCGTAGTCGAAGGGACTCCCGACGTCCTCCCCGACCCAGTCACCGGATCGCAGACCCAGCTGCTCCCCGACAGCGGCGAACGAACCGCCCAGTTGCAGTGTGGCTGAGGTGAACACCGCCGCGCGGTCGCCGATGATGCCTTCGCGGACCACCCCCGAGACGTCCAGCGGGAGCACCACCAGGCGATCACGACGGCGCCACATCACCCGGCTCGCGTCCGCGGACAGCAACTGGCCGGCCGCATCGTGTACCTGCTCGATCCCGGCCAGCGCCCGCTGCCGTCCGGCCGGCTCGGCGTCGGTGGCCCGGCGCAGCGCCGCGGTGACGATCCCGCAGGCCTCCCGCACGGTCGACAACGCACTGAGCACTTCGGGGGGCAATTGCGCCAGGCGGCGGCCCTCGGGAGCGTCCCACACCAGCAGGGCCGCCTCGAAGGCGTCCGCGGCGTCCTGCAGTCGATCGACCTCGTCACCAGCGGTGACTGCCTGTGCCCGCCGGGCGGCACGACTCAAGGATTCCACCGACAACTCGACGGTGGCAGCCCGCTGCAGGGCACCGGGCAGGGAGTGGGCCTCATCCACCACGACCGCGTCGTGCTCGCCGAGGATGCCTTCCTGGACGGCATTGAGCGCGAGCAGGGAGTGATTGGTGACCACCAGATCCGCGGCTCGGGCAGTGGCGATCGCCTTCTCCGCCCAACATCGGTCCACGAACGGGCAGCCTGACCCCCGCGCGCACTCCTGGGACGTGACCGAGTAGGCAGACCAGACCAGGCCCGAGACGTCCTCAAGTTCGTCACGGTCACCGGTGGTGGTGGTACGCGCCCACTTGCGCAGCCGGGCGGCCTGTCTTTCCAGATCCGTGTGTTCCAGGGCGAGTTGGTCCGGATCCTCCTGCGTGTCCGCGGTACGCGCCAGGCACAGGTAGTTGCTGCGTCCCTTCAGCGTGGCGAAAGCCACCTGCCTGGGCAGATCGTCGGTCAGCGTCGCCAGGGTCCGCGGCACATCCCGTTCCACCAGCTGGTGCTGCAGGGCCAGGGTGGCCGTGGCGATCACCACGCGAGTACTGTCCGAGTCGTCCTGAGCCGCGTGCAGCACGGCCGGCACGAGGTATGCCACCGATTTGCCGGTGCCCGTTCCGGCCTGGATCAACGCGGTCGAGTGCCGTGCCAGCGCCTCGGACACCAGCTCGACCATCCGTTGCTGGCCGGGTCGCTCGCTGCCCCGCAGGTCGGTGACCACTGCCTGGAGCGCCTGCTGAGCGGTGGGGGTCATTGCCTCAGTCTCGCAGCACCCGACGAAGGCCGGCAGGCCCGCTGGAACTTCTGTGCAGAACTACCGAACGCGTCCGATCGTCCACCGAGCCGGCTCATGGGGTCGCATGGTTCGCGGCGGCATCGATGGCCGCCGCCAGTTCTGCGGAGACTTTGGCCCGCACCCGGCTGCCGTCGGCCACGTGCTCGACCTCGACGTCGGTGCCCGTGCTGTAGACACGGGACACCAGGTCGCCACGATCGAACGGGACCACGGCATCCACGCCGACCCGCGGATCCGGGAGCATCTCGTCCAGCCGCTGCAGAAGTTCGGCCAGCCCGTGCCCGGTGCGCGCGGACACCTCCAGACTGTCGGGCAGTTCCCGGCGGATCTGGGCGAGGACATCCGGATCGGCGACGTCCGCCTTGTTGACCACCACGAGTTCGGCACCGTGCGGGTCGCTGTCCCGGGTGGCGTCACGAACCGCCTGCAACTGCCCGAACGGGTCCGGGTCGGTCCCGTCGAGGACGACGAGCAGCAGGTCGCCGGCCGCGACCTCCTCCAGGGTCGACTTGAAGGCCTCGACCAACTCGTGCGGCAGGTGCCGCACGAAGCCGACGGTGTCGGTGATGGTGAAGTGCCGGCCCGACGGCGTCCGGCCGGCCCGCACCGTGGGGTCCAGCGTCGCGAACAGCGCGTCGTCCACCAGCAGTCCCGCACCGGTCAGCCGGTTCAGCAGACTCGACTTGCCGGCGTTGGTGTACCCGGCCAGCACCACCGAGGGGTCGTCGGACGCGCGCCGGCGCGACGACTTCGACGAACGCACCCGGTCCAGTGTGCGCAGCTGCCGGCGCAATCGGGTCATCTGCGCGCGGATCCGGCGCCGGTCGGTCTCGATCTTCGTCTCGCCCGGGCCCCGGGTGCCGATCCCGGCGCCCTGCTGGCTCAGGGCCTCGCCCCAACCACGCAGCCGCGGCAGCATGTATTCCATCTGCGCAAGCGCCACCTGGGCCTTGCCCTCCCGGCTGCGGGCGTGCTGGGCGAAGATGTCCAGGATCAGCCACGTCCGGTCCACAACCTTGACGCCCACGACCGCCTCGAGTTTGCGCAACTGCCCCGGGGTGAGCTCCCCGTCACAGATCACGGTGTCCGCCCCGCTGGCCCGCACGATGTCCCGCAGTTCCTTGGCCTTGCCCGAACCCACGTACGTGGCCGGGTCGGGCACCGATCGGCGCTGGATCAGCCCCTCCAGCACCACCGACCCAGCGGTCTCGGCCAGCCGGGCAAGTTCCAGCAGGGAACGGTCGGCCTCCTGCGCCGTGCCCTGGGTCCAGACGCCGACCAGCACCACCCGCTCCAGTCGCACCTGCCGGTACTCGACCTCGCTGATGTCCTCTAGTTCGGTGGACAGCCCCGGCACGCGCCGCAGCGCCTCCCGGTCGGCCAGTTGCTCCTCTATCCGCAGATCGGTCACAGGAACATCTCCGACAGTCTCGCGGACAGGGTTCCCTCGGCGACCAGCTCCGCCGGCCCGGTCAGCACCAGGGTGCCGCCAGATGTGCGATCCACGGTGAGCGAGCCCCCAGGGACGTCCACCCGGATCGACGCCGGCCCCGTGACACCCGCGCGCTCCAGGGCGCGGTCAGCGACTGCGCACACCCCCGTCCCGCACGACAGCGTCTCGCCGACCCCCCGTTCGTGCACGCGCATGGCCACATGCTCGCCGGGGTTGCGGACCAGCACGAACTCAACGTTCTGCCCCTCGGGGAACACCGCCGAGCGCACCCGGGGGGCTTCGCGCAGCGGTCCGGGGTCGTCCAGGTCGTCGACGAAGACCACTGCGTGCGGGTTGGGCATGAAGACCGCACGTGCCGGCCACGAACGTCCGTTGGCCACGACTTCCACCTCCGCATCGTCTCGTCGGGGCACGCCCATGTCGACACTGATTCCGCCTGGCGCACGGCTCACCTGCCGGCGTCCACCCCGGGTGACGATGGTGAAATCGTCGGCCGCGACCAGCATCTGCTCCCACAGGAAGGCGGCGAAGACCCGTGCGCCGTTCCCGCACATCTCGCCGATCGAGCCATCGGCGTTGCGGTAGTCCATGAACCACTCGTCACCGGCGAGCACCGCCCGGATCAAGCCGTCGGCACCCAGGCCGAACCGGCGGTCGCAGACCGCCCGCACACCTTCTCCGCTCACACGCAGCTCGTCGGCAGGATCCGCGACCAGGACGAAGTCGTTGCCCGTGCCGTGCCCTTTGGTGAAGGCGATCCTCCGGCTGCTCATGCTTCTAGCCTGCCAAGGATCTCATCGACGTGCGACGGGGATTCCAGCCACCGGACCCGTGGGTCCCGGCGGAACCAGGACCGCTGCCGGCGGGCCAGCCTGCGCGTGGCGACGACCGTGGTCTCGCGCGCGGTGTCCGGATCGTGCCGGGCCAACAAGGCGTCCAGGATCTGCCGGTACCCGACCGCCCGGGACGCGGTACGGGCCTCGAGCAGTTCGGGCTGCAGCCCGCGCACTTCGGCGACGAATCCCGCGGCCCACATCCGGTCGACCCGCTCACTGATCGCGGCGTCCACGGCCGGCACCCCCGGGTCCCAGCCGATCCGCACCGACTCGCACCAGGCCGGCGCGGGCCCCAGGGTGGCGGTGAACGGTTGCCCGGTGATCTCGTTGACCTCCAGCGCCCGCACGATGCGCCGCCCGTTCGTGGGCAGGATTTGGGCCGCCGCGGACGGATCGAGCTGACTGAGTCTGCTGTGCAGCGCCGAGGCGCCGTGTGCGGCCAGTTCGGCCTCCAACCGCCGTCGCACATCCGGATTCGTGCCGGGGAAGCGCAGATCGTCCAGGACCGACTGCACGTACAGTCCTGAACCGCCGACCAGTATCGGCAGCCTCTTGCGCCGCCAGACATCGATAACCGCGGCCCTGGCCTGTCGCTGGTACCACACCACGTCCACTGCGTCGCGCACGTCCAGCACGTCGATCATGTGGTGCCGCACCGTCTGCCGGTCGGCGGTCGAGGGCTTGGCGGTACCGATGTCCATCCCGCGGTAGAGGCAGAAAGCGTCCGCGTTGACGATCTCCGCCCCGAGTCGCTGTGCCACCTGCATGGCCAGGGCCGATTTGCCGGCCGCGGTCGGCCCGACGATGGCCAGCAGGAGGGGACCCGGCGGCGCGTTCGACACCCCTCGATTGTCCTACCTATCCTGGGAGCACTATTGACACCTCCCGGAGGAAAGCCCGATGTCCAATCTCGACGACCTCAAGAAGAAGGCCGATGAACTCGCGGCGAAGGCACGCACCCTTACCGACGAGCACGGCGAGAAGGTCGCTCAGGTCGTGGACAAGGTCACCGACACCATCGACGAGAAGACCGGCGGGTCGGCCTCCGCGGTGACCGCCAAGGTCGACGAGATCGTGTCCGGAGCAGTCAGCACCGCGCAGCAGGCATCCTCCACCGTGGGGCAGAAGGCCGGCGAGGCGGTCAGCGCGGTCAAGGGAGCGGCTGCCAGGAAGTCGACGGACAACTGACCGTTTCGCCTCTGGTCCGGGTTGCTTTCCTGCCCGTCACGCCCCTGCTGATCCCGGAGATCGCAACCGGTGCGGATCCCGGGCTGGAGCACTTGCGCACCTGCACAAGGTCGGCGGTGGAGTGGGCCTGTGCCGGCGCCCGGGACACCACGGTTCTGGTGCCGGGCGACCTCGACGCACCCCTTCGAAGCTGGGCGCTGGACGGATTCGGCATCCGTGTGGGTGCCGGTGATCCGGTTGCCCTGCCGGTGGGCATCGCGGGCTGGCTGCTGGACCACCGGGCGGCCAGGGTGGTCGGTAGCGAACGGGCCGCGCATTCGCTGCCGCCGGCCGATGCTGTGCTGGTCATGGGCGACGGCAGTTCCTCGCGCGGGCCGCAGTCACCCGGGCACATGCACCCGAAGGCGATCGACTTCGACGACCTGGCACTTGCCGCCCTGCGTACCGGCGATCCCGCCGCCCTGGGCCACCTCGACCCGGTGACCGCCGAGGAGGTCGGCGCAGCGGGACCGGCCGTGTGGGCTGCCCTGGCACCCCTGCTGGCGGAGGTCCGCGAGGCGCGGGTGGACTTCGCCGACGACCCGTTCGGCGTGCTCTACGTGGTCGCTAGGTGGACCGCACGGTGGGCAGACCCAGCATGACCCCGGCGGGTTCCGGCTCCCCGCGGCCCGCGCCGATGGTCTCGATGCTGAGGATTCCGCTGTCCGCGACGAGATGGTGCGGCGCCGCCCGGGTGACCACTGTGGTCACCAGATCCCCGGGGCGGCAGGCGTCGTCCGGATCGAGGAAGTGGACCAACCGGCCGTCACGGGCCCGCCCGGTGCGGCGGCTCGTGGCCGCGTCCTTGCGCCCCTCCCCGACCGAGACCAGCACCTCCACCTCCTGGCCCACAAGGCCGCGGTTCTGCTCCCAGGAAATGGCCTCGACCCGCTCGACCAACCGCTCGTAGCGCCGCTGCACCACGTCGTGGGGCACCTGGTCGGGGTACTGCGCGGCGGGGGTTCCCGGCCGCGGTGAGTACTGGAAGGTGTAGGCCCCGGCGAAACGTGCCTGTTCCACCACCTCGAGGGTGTCGGCGAAGTCCGCTTCGGACTCCCCGGGGAACCCGACGATGATGTCGGTGGTGATAGCCGCCTCCGGCATGGCCGAGCGGACCCGCTCGACGATGTCCAGGAATCGCTGCGCCCGGTAACTGCGGCGCATGCGGCGCAGAACATCATCGCTGCCCGACTGCAGGGGCATGTGCAACTGGGGCATCACGTTGGGGGTGTGCGCCATGGCTTCGATGACGTCGTCGGTGAAGTCCCGGGGGTGCGGGCTGGTGAAGCGCACCCGGCGCAGCCCCGCTACCTCGCCGCAGGCGCGCAGCAGTCCGGCGAATCCGGGCTGGCCCCCGTATCGATAGGCGTTGACGTTCTGGCCGAGCAGAGTGACCTCGACCACCCCGTCGGCGACGAGGGCCTGGATCTCCGCCAGGATCTCGTCAGGGGAACGGTCCTCCTCCTTGCCGCGCAGCGCGGGCACGATGCAGAAGGTGCACGTGTTGTTGCAACCGACACTGATCGCCACCCATCCGCTGTAGGCGGACTCGCGCCGGGTGGGAAGGTTGGAGGGGAATCCGTCGAGCTGTTCGAGGATCTCCACCTGCGCTTGTTGCCGCACCCGGGCCCGCTCGAGCAGATCCGGCAGTGAGCCGATGTTGTGGGTGCCGAACACCACGTCGACCCACGGCGCCCGATCGATGATGCCGGCCCGGTCCTTCTGCGCCAGACAGCCGCCCACTGCAATCTGCAGACCGGGATTCGCGGACTTCAACGGCCGCAGATGACCCAGGTTCCCGTACAGCCGGTTGTCCGCGTTCTCCCGGACAGCGCAGGTGTTGAACACGATCAGGTCCGGTGTCGCCTCCGGCTGCGCACGGGTATAGCCAGCCTGCTCGAGCAGACCCGCGAGGCGCTCGGAGTCGTGGACGTTCATCTGGCACCCGTAGGTGCGGACCTGGTACGTGCGGGACATGATCCTCCCAGGGTACGCAGCGCTCAGCCTGCCGCATCGGCGGCGGTCACCTCGGCCACAGCCAGCAAGACAGCCTGCCGGGCCGACTGCGGATCGTGTCCCCGGCGCATGAGGAACGCAACCATTCTCCGCTCGTCCCGGACATCCAGGGGCAAGCTGCAGCGGGCGACGCGGCCACGCACGTGGTCGACGGCTGACCGCAGGCTGTCGTCCGCGTCGATCCCCGCCAGCACCTCGTCGATCACCGGGGACGGGACCTTGTGCGTGCGTAGTTCACGGCGCAGCGCAGCGACCCCCAGCCCGCGTGAGCGGATCCGTGACTCCACCCACAGCCGGGCATAGGCCCGGTCGTCGAGCAGACCCACCTCGACGAAACGTCGAACGACAGCGTCGGCCACCTCCCCCGGGATGCCCCGCCGGCACAGGATGTCCCGCAGCTCCTGCTCGGTGCGCGGCCTCGCCTCGACCTGTTGCAGCCCGATCAGCCGGGCGACCTCATAGGGATCGGACTGTGGCTGCGTCACAGGTCCAGCGGACCCGGCTCCGGCACCGGCACCGGCACCGGCCCGACCGTGAGGTCCACCAGATCATCGGCTGATTCGTCCGCCCGGACGCCGATCCCCAGCTTGTCCTTGAGCCGCTTCTCCAACTCGTCGGCCAGATCCGGGTTGTCCCGCAGGAAGGCCCGGGCGTTCTCCTTGCCCTGGCCGAGTTGGTCGCCCTCGTAGGTGTACCAGGCTCCGGACTTGCGGACCAAACCCTGCTCCACTCCGAGGTCGAGCAGGCCGCCCTCGCGGGAGATCCCGATCCCGTAGAGGATGTCGAACTCGGCCTGCTTGAACGGCGGGGCGACCTTGTTCTTCACGACCTTGACACGGGTACGGTTGCCCACCGGTTCGGTGCCGTCCTTGAGGGTCTCGATCCTCCGCACGTCCAGGCGGACCGAGGCGTAGAACTTCAGGGCACGTCCGCCGGTGGTCGTCTCCGGGGAGCCGAACATGACCCCGATCTTCTCCCGTAGCTGGTTGATGAAGATGGCGGTCGTACCGGTGCCCTTCAGCGCCCCGGTCATCTTGCGCAGCGCCTGGCTCATGAGCCGTGCCTGCAGGCCCACATGACTGTCACCCATCTCGCCCTCGATCTCCGCACGCGGCACCAGGGCGGCCACCGAGTCGATCACGATGATGTCGATCGCGCTGGACCGGACGAGCATGTCGGCGATCTCCAGCGCCTGCTCCCCCGTGTCGGGCTGGCTGACCAGCAGGGCGTCGATGTCCACCCCCAACTTGGCGGCGTAGTCCGGGTCCAGTGCGTGCTCGGCGTCGATGAACGCCGCGATCCCGCCGGCCCGCTGGGCGCTGGCGATGGCGTGCAGCGCAACCGTGGTCTTGCCGCTGGACTCCGGACCGTAGATCTCCACCACCCGTCCCCGCGGCAGTCCCCCGATCCCGAGGGCCAGGTCCAGGGTGATGGATCCGGTGGGGATCACCTCGATGGGCGTCCGGCCCTCGTCCCCGAGTCGCATGACCGAACCCTTGCCGAACTGCTTGTCAATCTGGGCCAGCGCCTGGTCGAGAGCCTTCGCCTTCTCGGGTGCCTGCCTGTTGCCGCTAACCTTGGCCATCCGGGGTCCTTCCGATCGCTGCAGCCGCTGCTGCATGGGCTTCGTCTGCGACGCTACCTAGTAGGTGCGACATTGTGTGGCCGCCGCACACCACCTGTGGGTAAAGCATAGGGAACGTTTGTTCGATGTGGAAACCGACACGCCCGTGGGCTCCCTACCGGAATCGGGGCGGCAGGCCGAGATTGGCCACCACCGCACGCCAGACCGCCTTCGCGTCCTCGCCGTCGCGCAGCGCCTGATCGACCGTGCGCCCACCGAGTTCGGACAGCACGTGATCACTGGCCCAGGAGGCGTGATAGCCGCTGCCCAGGACCTGCTCCATCCGGGCCCAGAACTCGGTCAGTCGCACGCGGTCAGTGTGTCACCGGCACCGGATGCGGGGCGCCGGGGCCCACACCG
>DAOMFH010000061.1:8090-9531 GCA_035429705.1 Actinomycetota bacterium | reverse complement strand
CGGACACCGGACCCATACTTCGGCGAGGATGGGGCCGGAGGTGCTCAGATGAAGGTTGCGGTCCTGGGTTCGGGAAACGGTGGAGTGGCGATCGCGTTCGAGTGGTCGCGTGCCGGCCATGAGGTGACGTTGTTCGACTTCGAGCAGTTCGGCGCGAACATCGCCGATGTGGCCGAACGCGGGGGGATCACCTCCGACGGCGAGATGGAAGGGTTCGCCCCGGTCGTCTACGCCGGGCATGACATCGGCGAGGCGATGCGAGACGCCGAACTGGTCTTCGCCGTCGGTCCGGCATACAGCACCGCGCCGTTCGCCGAAGCCTGCCGGCCGTACGCCCGCGCCGGGCAGATCTACGTGGTGTGCCCGGGCTCCTGCGCCGGCGCACTGGTGTTCAAGCAGGCGCTCGCCACCGAGGGCGTGCTGGTGGCGGAGACCTCCACGCTGCCCTACGCCGTGCGGGTGACCGGCCCGGCGCACATCACCGTCTACAACCGGCTCAAGGGTGGCTACTACGTGGCCGCCCTGCCGCACAGCGCCACACCCCAGGTGTACGAACTGCTGCAGTCTGTGTATGCCGAGATCGAACCGGCCGACAGTGTCTGGCAGACCACGCTGCAGAACAGCAACCCGATCATCCACCCGGCGGTGTCGTTGTGCAACGCAGCACTGATCGAGCGCACCGGCGGCGACTTCCTGTTCTACGAGGAGGGCGTCACCGAAGGGGTCGGACGCCTGATCAAGGCGGTGGACGTGGAGCGGGTGCAGATCGCCGAAGCCCTCGGCGTGCGGGTCAAGCGCGACCCGGTGCTGGGCATCGAGCAGGGCTACCAGACCATCGACGACTACGGCATCGGCTACTCGCAGGCACCGGGCTTCAAGGGCATCAAGGCGCAGCCGCAGCTGGACCACCGGTACTTCACCGAGGACGCGGGCTACGGGCTGGTGTTCATGACCGACCTGGCCCGGCAGATCGGGGTGGCCACGCCGGTCATGGACTCGCTGCTGACCATCAGCTCGGTGGTGACCGGCCGGGACTTCGCCGGTGAGCAGGCACGCACGATGGCCGGCCTCGGACTGGCCGGGCGCAGCGTCGAGCAATTGCGCGAGGGGATGTAGGCGCCGAGTGCGGCTGACAGGAGGCGCCTACGCTGGTGGCATGTCCTACGTTGTCGTGAACAGCCTGACCGTCCCCGCCGAACAGGCCGCCACCCTCGAGCAGCGCTTCGCCGCCCGTGCCGGCACAGTCGATCAGGCGCCCGGATTCGAGCACTTCGAACTGCTGCGGCCGGTCAGCGGAACCGACGACTACCTGGTCTACACCCGCTGGGACAGCGTCGAGTCCTACCAGGCGTGGCGGGACTCGCAGGACTTCGCGGCCGGCCACGGCGGACGGAAGCCGGCGGCCACGGGTTCGCAGATCTGGGAGTTCGAGGTCGTCTGA
>DAOMFH010000061.1:5976-7990 GCA_035429705.1 Actinomycetota bacterium | reverse complement strand
CCGCAGCCAGCAGCGACAACCGGCCCGCACCGCCCTGCGTCGCGACTACGCTCCCCCCATGACCTCCACGCGCCGACCCGTCCCACGCGACCGCGACAACGACTACACCCAGCAGCAGGCGGCCCAGCGGCGGGCGTTCGTGACCGAACAGACCGGCGCGGACCTCACCCACGTCGGTTCCTTCTCGTTCGACCCGGCGGTGCTGCCGGGCAACATCGAGAACTTCGTCGGTGCCGCGCAGGTACCGATCGGGCTGGCCGGGCCGCTGCGGGTAAACGGCGAGCACGCCGCCGGCGACTACTACGTCCCGCTGGCCACGACCGAAGGCACGCTGGTGGCCAGCTACAACCGCGGCATGCGGTTGCTGACCGAATCCGGCGGAGTGCGGGCCACCGTCGTGGACGACCGCATGCAGCGCGCGCCGGTGTTCATCTTCGAGGATGCGGGGCGGGCGCGGGACTTCGGCCACTGGCTGACTGAACACCACGATGAGATCGCCGCGGCCGCGCAAGCGACGACCAGCGTGGGCAGGCTGGTGGAGATCGAGCGCTACCACGTCGGGCCGATGCTCTACCTGCGGTTCGACTACACGACTGGAGACGCGGCCGGGCAGAACATGGTGGGCCGGGCGACTGCGGCCGCGTGCGAGTGGATCCGTGCGAACCACCCCGACGTGCCCCGCTACGTTCTGTCCGGAGCCATCGACACCGACAAGAAGCACTCGCAGATCAACGTCCTGCGAACCCGGGGCAAGCGGGTGGTCGCCGAGGCCGTCCTGCCCGCCGAGCTGCTGCATGAGCACATGGGCGTGACCCCGGCGCAACTGTTCCGGATGCGGCAGGTCAGCCAGGCGGGCGGGGTTCTGGCCGGAAGCGCCAACTTCGGAGCACATGCGGCCAACGGTCTGGCAGCCCTGTTCATCGCCACCGGGCAGGACGCGGCGAACGTCGCCGAGGCGCACACCGCGATCACCTACTCGCAGTTGCTGGACTCCGGGGACTACTACTGGTCGATCACACTGCCGGCGCTGATCGTGGCCACAGTCGGCGGCGGGACCGGACTGCCCACCCAGCGGGAGTGCTTGCAGATCCTGGGCTGCGCCGGGCCCGGACGGGTTCACGCATTCGCCGAGATCTGCGCGGCGGTCGTCCTGGCCGGGGAGGTCTCCCTGGCCAGCGCGGTGCTGGCCGGCGACTGGGTCGGCAGCCATGAGCGACTCGGCCGCAACCGCACCTGAGCCGAGGGAGTCTGCTTGCACTTTGGCGCTAGTGGCGCCAAAGTAGCGCCATGCCCAGCATTCAGATCAAGGACGTCCCAGCAGAAACGCACGCCATCCTCCGGCGCCGCGCCGTGGCCGCGCACCAGTCCCTGCAGGAGTACTTGCTCGCGCACCTGATAGCCGAGGCCGGTCGGCCCACCTTGGACGAAGTACTGGACCGGGCGGGCGCCAGGGCCGGGGGCTCGGCCCCCATGGACGACGTCGTACGGATCATCCGAGGTACCCGTGATCGTGGTTGATGCCAGCGTCCTGGTGGTCGCCCTGGCCGACGACGGACCGGACGGCGATCAGACCCGAACCCGGCTTCGCGGCCAGCGATTGTTCGCACCCGAGATCGTCGATCTCGAGGTGCTCTCCGCCCTGCGCTCCCTGGCTCGCGCCGGGTCCCTGGACGCGCGGCGGTCCCGGTTCGCCGTGGATGACCTCGCCGACTTGCCGTTGAGCCGCGCACCGCACCTGCCACTGATCCCCCGGTGCTGGGAACTGCGGGACAACCTGACCGCATACGACGGCGCATACGTGGCACTGGCCGAAATGCTCGGCGCGGTTCTGCTCACCGGAGATCGCCGCCTGGTGGCTGCGCCGGGGCTGAGGTGTGCGGTGGAACTGCTCCCGGCGGCAGACTGAACTCACCTGTCGGCGCGGAGTTGGGATCACGAGCGCTCGCGATTACTGGGCCGGCTCGCTGGTCCCACCCTTGCGCTGTCCTACCCCGGGTGGCGCCACGACTCCCCC
>DAOMFH010000061.1:0-5876 GCA_035429705.1 Actinomycetota bacterium | reverse complement strand
CCGTCCGGGTGCTGCGCAAGGCACTGGGCTACTGCTGGAGTGTGGCGGTGGCAGCCGACCCATCCCGTGGCCTGCCACGATTCCGGGCGCTGGCCGGCAGCACCGATCCTGATGTCGTCTGGATCGTGCGCGAGAACCGCAAGAAGGCCCGACTCGCCCGATTGCTCTGATGCACCGACTGCCTCTGACGCATGATGGGGGCGTGCGTGGAGTCCTGCTGGACCTGGACGGGGTGCTGTACGTGGGAGACGACCCCGTACCCGGCGCTGCCGCGACCGTCGACTGGCTGCGGGAGCAGGGCATCCCGCACGGCTACCTGACCAACACCACCTCCCGGCCGCGGCAGGCGATCGCGAACAAGCTGACCCGAATGGGCATAGCGGCACGTGCCGAGCAGATCCTGACGCCGGCCGTGGTGGCCAGCGCCTGGCTGCGCAGTCGTGACATCGCCCATCCCGCACTGTTCGTCCCCGCAGCCACCGCCGACGAGTTCGCCGGGCTTGATCCGCTGCCTGCCGGCGCAGACCACGATGCCGGCGCGGTGGTCATCGGCGACCTGGGGCCGGGCTGGAGTTTCGCGACGCTCAACCGCGCGTTCCGGCTGCTCATGGCTGAAGAACAGGTCCCGCTGATCGCCCTGGGGATGACCCGCTACTGGCGCGCGTACGACGGGCTGCGCCTGGATGCTGGGGCGTTCGTGCGGGCATTGGAGTACGCCTCCGGACGCACCGCGGTGGTGCTGGGCAAGCCCGCTGCGGAGTTCTTCCGGACCGCGGCCGACCAGTTGGGCCTGGGCACCGACCAAGTCGTGATGGTCGGCGACGACATCCGCACCGACGTCGAGGGCGCCCAGCAGGCAGGCCTGACCGGAGTGCTGGTGCGCACCGGCAAGTTCGCACCGTCGGATCTGAGTGGCGATGTCGCACCGGACGCGGTGCTCGACTCGATCGGGGATCTGCCGCAATGGTGGGCGAAGCGCTGAATCCTCCCGGGGGTGTCACACCCCTCGCTGACAATGGAGTCGGTCGGAACAGCGCGACGCGAAGGAGCGACATGACCCGGGAGCGGCTCTACAGCGAGAAGGTGGGGGAAGCACTTGCCTTCGCCGCCGAGGTGCACGTCACCCAGACCCGCAAGGGCAAAGACACGCCCTACCTGTCGCATGTGCTGGCGGTGGCCGGTCTCGTGGCCCACTACGGCGGCAGCGAGACGCAGATCATCGCCGGGGCGCTGCACGATGCCGTGGAGGACCAGGGCGGGGAGGAGATGGCCCGCGAGATCGGGCAGCGGTTCGGACCCGAGGTGGAGGCGATCGTGCGGGACTGCAGCGACGCCACCCCCGAGCCCGACCAGCCCAAACCCGAGTGGTGGGCCCGCAAGCGGGCCTTCCTGGCGACGCTGGAGCAGCCGGACAGGCACGGCTCGCGACTGGTGGAGGCCTGCGACAAACTGGCCAACCTGCGCGACATCGTCGAGGACCTCGAGCGGGAGGGTGCGGACACCCTGGCACGCTTCAACGGCAAGCGCGAAGGCACCATCTGGTACTACTCGGCGCTCAGCGAGGTCCTGCTGCCACAGGTCCCGCAAGTCCAGCCGGAATACCGCCGACTGCTGGCGCGACTGCTGGAACTGACCGGAACCGGGGCCCGCAGCGGACTACCCTGAGGCTGGGACCAGGGAGGGGTCATGGGGTCGTCAAGGGTGCGCAGAGTGGGCCTGTCGGCAGCCGTGTCACTGTCAGTCCTGCTGCCCGCCGCCGGGGCCGACGCAACCGTCCCCACGGACGGCCTGGTGGTGGCACCCGGCCGGATCGGGACCTGGCAGATGGGCACGCGAACGTCCAAGGCCCGGGCGGCAGGCTGGATACGCCGCGACCGGATGTGCGGCAACTGGACCGCTGGTCCGAAGGCCTACAAGTTGACCCCATCCGGTGACGAGTTGTACAAGGCGTACCCGGTCAAGGTGCGCGGGGGCCGGGTCCTTTCGGCCTGGGCCACCGGCGAGGTGGTCACGACGAAAGGGGTGCGCACCGACGGCCTGCACGTCAACCGCAGGGCAGGAAGCCGACTGGCCGCGATCCGAGCCGCGTACCCGAGGTTGCGCGCACGGGGAGCCTGGCGGGACCCGGCCAGCGGCCTGCGCGCCAACGTGTACACCGCGGGCGGCGCACGCAGGGGTTTCGTGGACTTCTTCATGCGCAAGGCGACCGGACGCCTGTGGTTCGTCGTGGTACGAACCGACGACGTGAGCTGGCGGTTCAAGGGGGCTGACGGCTGCTGAGGGCCCCGGGTGATCAGATCGGGCGTACGTCGATCAGACCCTCGATCTCACCGACGGGCACTTGGCCGTGCCGGGCGAAACCGGCCCACAGCCCGCGCAGCTGCCGACCGCGGGCCTCGACCTCGTCCCATGCGGCGCCGGCCACCAGCGCCGAGCCCTCCCATGCCTCCCGCCGCCCGAACAGCAGGGGCATGTCCACGATGTGGGCGCCGCGGTACGGATTCCCGGGGATCTGCCAGGTGAGCTTGTACCGGTAGCCGTGACCCCCGGCGCGCCGGTGCCGGGTCGCGAACTCGCGCTCGGCCGAGGTGTACACCTTGCGGGTCAACGCGGCCACGAACGCGCTGCGGGCGATCGGGCCCAGGACCGGCCGGTCGACCAGCGTTGCGACCGCGGGCACCATGGACACGTACAGCGCCGCCTCGCGTGAGGTGTGCCCGATCAGCACATCGATCTCGGGGGCCACCCGCTCCCACGCAGTGCCGGCATCGGCTGCTGGGGGCAGGGGGACGTTGCCGTACTGGGTACCGAACGGCATAGCGGCCGGCAGACCGAATGCTTGTGCGCGCTCGGCCACGTTCTCCTGCGCACCGATCAAGTCCTCGACCGGGGCGCCCGCCGGTGTCCGGCTGGCCGCCTGCGCCATGGCACGGTTCATACCCGCTCTCCCGCGGGAGATCCCCAGCGGGGCGCTTTCGATGATGGCTCGGCGGAAGAGCCCCGCGGCGCCGTCGGCGATCATGAGATGCGCGATCGCATCGGCACCGGCTGACTGGCCGAACGCGGTCACGTTCGACGGGTCTCCCCCGAAGGCCGCGATGTTGCGCTGGACCCAGCGCAGGGCTTCGAGCATGTCGAGCAGACCGAGGTTCGCCGGCGCCCGGCCTGGCACACCAAGGAAGCCGAGCAGCCCCAGCCGGTAGGTCACCGCGACGACGATCACCCGCTGCTCGCGCACCAACGGGCCGGCGTCGAAGACCGGCGCGTCACCCGCCCCCACGGTGTAGGAGCCGCCGTGGATCCACACCATGACCGGCAGCGACTCCCCCGCTGCGACATCGGCGGGGGTGGTGACGGACAGGCGCAGGCAGTCCTCGTCGTAGACCAGGTCGCCCATGGGATTGACCAGGACCTCGTCCAGCAGGGGCGATCCCGCCTGCGGGCACGCCGGCGCCCACGAGGTGGCCGGCACCGGGGTGGCGCAGGGCGGCTCGGCGACCGGCGGCTGGTAGCGACCCGCGCGGGCGTACGGGATTCCGGTGGCGCGCAGCACACCGTCGTCCCGCCATCCGACGATGGTTCCCGCATGGCATTCCCAGGTCGGCGCATTCGGCTCGGTCATGATCACGTTCCACTGTCGTCGGCGGTGGCCCCGACGCTACACCGTCACGCGCCGGGGCGAGGTGACCCGCTCAGATCCACCCGAGCACACCGGCGAACACGATCAGCATCGCCGCGTCGATGGCGAACACCGACCCGACGAAGCGCACCTGCCGGCGCGGCGGCCAGTCGTAGCAGAGGAACGCCGCCAGGAAGAACGGGATGTAGACCGTGACGAACACCGGCAGCGCTCCAGGGATAGACCCACACGAACGTCGGCGTCCTGGCCAGGAAGATCTCGAAGACGGCGAAGAAGGCGGCGCTGCCGATGGCGAAGGCCCAGCGGTTGGGCAGGCCGAGGACCCTCAGGCCCGGATCGGCGGGCAGGAACTTGCTCATCACCAGGCCCGCGATCGAGAACATCAGGCTCAGTTCCACCCCGACCCCGACCAGCAGCAGGAAGGACGTTCCCTGCGGCACCGTCCACAGCGCGTGACCCGAGAAGTGCTGGATCAACGCATTGACGATCTCGTAGAACCAGTGCACCGCGTACAGCGCGAGCCCGGCGGCGATCGGCCTCCAGTTCCGCTGCGCGTACTCGTTGGCGTAGACGTACATCACGAGGGCCAGCATCGGGATGACGTACCACTGGAACTGGTCGCCGGTGCGCAGGATCTCCAGCGCCTGCGCGGTCGCCTCGGGGTTGTTCAACACGTCGCCTCCTCGGGATGCGTTCCCAGCATGGCGGCCGGGAGGACGGGACCCCGGTAAGCGCCCCGGCAGGTCCGGCTCCCGACCTAGGATGAGCGCCATGCCCTCCCCGCTGCCCGCCCCCGCGCGCCCCGAGACGGTCTTCACCTATGCCGCCCCGACGCTGGTGTACGGCAAGGGCGCCATCAACGATCTGCCGTACAACCTGCGCGACGCCCGCCGCATCCTGCTGATCACCGATGCCGGGGTGGCCGCCACCGGGGCGCCGGACCGGGTGGCCGAGACGCTGCGGGCCGCCGGCCACGAGGTGGGGATCTACGCAGAGTCGCACATCGAGCCGACCGACGCGAGCCTGCAGCACGCGATCGACAGCGCCCGCGACAGTGGGCCGTGGGACGCGTACCTCGCGGTCGGCGGCGGGTCCAGCATCGACACCGCGAAGGCGGTCAATCTGCTCACCACCAACCCCGGGGAACTGCTCGATTACGTCAACGCACCGATCGGCGGCGGGCGGGCACCCAGCCAGCCGCTGCGCCCGCTGGTCGCCGTGCCGACCACCACCGGAACCGGCTCGGAGAGCACGACCATCTGTGTGCTGGACGTGCTGGACCGGCACGTCAAGACCGGGATCAGCCATGCCCGCCTGCGTCCGACCCTCGCCGTGGTCGACCCGGACCTGACCACCACCCAGCCGCCGATGGTCACCGCCAGCGCCGGGCTGGACATCCTGTGCCACGCGCTGGAGAGCTACACCTCGCGTCCCTACGACCGTTTCGAGGCCAAGACCGCCGAGCAGCGGGTGCCGTACTGCGGCGCCAATCCCATCTCGGACATGTGGGCCGAACAGGCGCTGACCCTGATGGCCGAGGCCTTCGTGCCGGCGGTGCGCGACGGGGACGACGCCGACGCGCGGGCGAAGATGGCGCTGGCCGCGACCCTGGCCGGGATGGGCTTCGGCAACGCGGGGGTGCACGTGCCGCACTCGAACGCCTACCCGATCGCCGGGCGGGTGCGCGACTACCGTCCGGCCGGCTACCCGCCGGACGAGCCGTTGATCCCGCACGGCATGGCGGTGTCGCTGACCGCGCCGGCGGCGTTCCGCGCGACGTTCCCGGCGTCCCCCGAACGGCACCTGCGGGCTGCCCGGCTGCTGGGTGGCGACGGCGACGGCCCGCAAGCGCTACCGGCGGTCCTGCGCCGGATCATGCACGACGTCGGGATGCCGGCCGGGTTGCGCGAGGTGGGCTACGACGAGGCCGACGTGCCGGCACTGGTGGAGGGGTCGCTGGCCCAGCAGCGACTGCTCGCTCTTGCGCCGTTGGCGCTGACCCCGGACGACCTGGCGGCGATCTTCCGGGAGTCGCTGTGAAACCGGACCTCACCCGCGCCGACTTCCCGGTGGTCTACTCGCTGGGCACCCGCTGGAACGACAACGACCACTACGGGCACATCAACAACGCAACGTACTTCGAGTACCTGGACACCGCCGTGAACGGCTGGCTCATGCAGGCGACCGGCACCGATATCCGCGACCTTCCCGAGATCGGGATCGTGGCCAGCACCGG
>DAOMFH010000060.1:0-9658 GCA_035429705.1 Actinomycetota bacterium | reverse complement strand
CGACCCAGGTCCGGTAGCGCACCTGCATGTGCGGCGGGTGCCAGTCGAGTTCCGCACCCCGTTCGATCAGGGCCGCTCGCAGAGCCTCGTCACGGCCCCCGTTGCGGATGTACCACTGGCGGGTGGTGACGATCTCCAGCGGCTTGTCGCCCTTCTCGAAGAACTTGACCGGGTGGGTGATCGGTTTGAGTTCGCCCACCAGGTCGCCGGACTCGCGCAGCAGTTCGGCCATGCGCTCGCGGGCGGTGAACATCGTGGCTCCGGCCAGTGCGGTGTACGCCGCGCGACCCGTCTCGCTGGTGATCCACTCCGGCACCCCCGGGATCACCCGGCCGTCCCAGCCGACGATCGGCCGGGTGGGAAGCTGCAGTTCGCGCCACCAGGTGACGTCGGTGGTGTCGCCGAAGGTGCAGATCATGGCGATGCCGGAGCCCTTCTCCGGGTCGGCCAGTTCATGGGCGACCACTGGCACCTCCACCCCGAACACCGGGGTGGTCACGTTCTGCCCGAACAGCGGTTGATACCGCTCGTCGTCGGGGTGGGCCACCAGTGCCACACAAGCCGCGAGCAGTTCGGGACGGGTCGTCTCGATGTACACCCGGTCGTCGTCGTGGTGGAAACCGACCCGGTGGTAGGCGCCCGGTCGTTCCCGGTCCTCCAGTTCGGCCTGCGCCACCGCGGTACGGAAGGTGACGTCCCACAGTGTCGGCGCCTCGGACTGGTAGGCCTCGCCGCGGGCCAGGTTGCGCAGGAACGCCCGCTGGGAAACGGCCCGGGCCCGCTCGTCGATGGTCTGGTAGTTGTGCTCCCAGTCCACCGACAGGCCCAAACGCCGCCACAGGTCCTCGAAGGCCTTCTCGTCCTCCTCGGTCAGCCGCTCGCACAACTCCACGAAGTTGCGCCGCGAGATCGGCGTCTGCTGCTTGCCGCCCGGCTGCACCTGCAGGTCCGGGTCGTAGTGCAGCGACGGCTCGCAGCGCACCCCGAAGTAGTTCTGCACCCGCCGTTCGGTGGGCAGGCCGTTGTCGTCCCAGCCCATCGGGTAGAACACCTCGAGGCCGCGCATGCGCTTGTAACGCGCGATGCAGTCGGTGTGGGTGTAACTGAAGACGTGCCCGACGTGCAGCGAGCCGCTGACGGTCGGTGGGGGAGTGTCGATGCTGTAGACCTGCTCGCGGGTCCGGGTCCGGTCGAAGGCGTAGATCCGCTGGGCGTGCCATTGCGCGGCCCACTTGCCGTCGAGGCCATCCACGCTCGGACGCTCGGGAATCCGGGGGTTGCTCATGGCTACCGAGTGTATTCGGGCGGGTGGTTGCGGGCTCCGCCCGTCCGGGTCGGCGGCGGGGTCGCCCGGGGGGCGACGGTGCACTCGCGCCCGGGCCATCCGCCTCGGCCAGGGAATCGCTGGTCAATGCTGCTGTGGGCGAAACGGGGCTGGCAACGACGTACTGCCCGTCGGGGGGGCCACGCGGGGTCTCCCGACCGCTTGTCGGCCGGGGTGCCGGCCGGGGTCTGGGAGATGAGGACGACCGACGCCGGGGCCAGTGCGCCCGGGAACGGTGTGGGCGGGGACTCCGGTGCCTCATCGGCCGGTGGTTTGACGGGGACCGTGAGCGCGGAGTACACCACCCGCACCCGCGCAGTCTTGCGTTCGGTCACGGAGGCCTTGCCTGGTTTGGCCTTGCCCAGCCGAATCCCCTGAGGGGTGATCAACTTCTTCGGCGTTATCCGGTAGGTCCCGGGCCGCTGGTGTCGCACGGTGTGGTTGCCGTGCGTCTTGACCACCCGGCGCGAATGCTTGGGGCCCTTCAGGACGATGGTGGCCTTTGCGCGCTTGGGCACGCCCCTCACCGTGAGGACGAGGGTGCCGCCTGGCGGACTCGGTTTCGCGATCGCCGGCGCGACGGGCAACGCGAGCGCGATGGCGGCGATAGGTGCGACGAATCGGCGCATGACCCCCACCCCCTCTCCCGGGGAGGGTGCCCGGTCGCGAGTGTTGCGGTGTTGGGGGTTTTCCTTGATCAACATCCCCAACCGCGCGCCAGTCGCGGTTCGTTTGACAACCGTGCAGCATTCGCGGCGGTGGTGCGAGCCCGGGGGGACCCGGCCGTGCGCGATTGCGTTGTTCGGGGGTGCCGGGGCCTTGGACCCGTGATGCGGGTCCTGCGGGTCGCGAGGGTTGTGTTGTTGGGGAGGCGACCCTCGGGCGCTCCGGCGCACGCGGACCGCTGGTTCCAGACTACGCCCGCGCCGCGCTCCCGAGGGTGTGGTCGTAGCCTGATCCGGTGACCAGTGACCACCCCGCATCGGAGTTCGAGGCGGTCCAGCGTGCGCTGCTGGCGCGCTGGCCGGAGCACCGGATCGCCCCCGACCTCAGCCGGATCGCGTCCCTGTGCGACCTGCTGGCCGATCCGCAACTGACCGCACCGGTGATCCATGTGGCGGGGACGAACGGCAAGACGTCGGTGGCCCGGATCATCGAGGTGCTGTTACGGACGATGGGTCTGCGCACCGGGCTGATGACCAGTCCGGCGCTGCGTGACCTGACCGAACGGCTGGAACTCGACGGACAACCAATACCGGTCGAGCGGTTCGTGGATGTCTACCGCCAGATCGAGCCGTACGTGGACATGGTCGACGGCTGGTCGGTGGCCGAAGGCGGCCCGCCGATGACGATGTTCGAGGTCGTCACCGGCATCGGGTACGCGCTGTTCGCCGATGCCCCGGTGGACGTCGCCGTGGTGGAGGCCGGAATGGGCGGCCGGTGGGATGCCACCAACGTCAACCGGGCGCCGGTGGCGGTGATCACCCCGATCGGACTGGACCATACGGACTACCTAGGCGGCACGCTGACGCAGATCGCAGTGGAGAAGGCCGGGATCATCAAACCGGGGGCCAGCGTCGTGCTGGCACCGCAGCCGGCCGAAGTGCTGGCCGTTCTGATGCAGGCCGCTGACGATGCCGGGGCCACCGTCGCGCTGCCGGGAGCGGACCACGAGGTCCTCGCCCGGGGCCTGGCCGTCGGGGGTCAGGTGGTCACGATCCGGGTCGCCGACCACACCTACGAGGAGGTGTTCCTCAACCTGCACGGCCGGCATCAGGCCGACAACGCCGCCCTCGCGCTGGCAGCCGTCCATGCGTTCCTCGGACGCCTGCCGGAACCCGACCTGGTGGCCGAAGCGTTCGCCGAGGTGAGCTCGCCGGGCCGCCTCGAGGTCATCGGCCGGCATCCGCTGACCCTGGCCGACGCCGCCCACAACCCGCACGGCATGCGGGCGCTGGCGGGGTCGGTCGCCGAGTCGTTCACATATGACCGGTTGGTGGCGGTGCTGGCGGTCATGGGGGACAAGGACGCCGATGCGATGCTGACCGAACTCACCGCGATCGTGGACGAGGTGGTGGTCACCGTGAACGACTCGCCGCGCTGCATGCCGTCGGCGGATCTGGCGGCGCGGGCGCGCGGGCTGTGGCCGGCGGCGTCGGTGCACGAGGTGCGCGACTTCGGCCGGGCCATGGTGCTGGCCCGGGAACTGGCCGGACCCGGCGGGTGCGTGGTGGCGACCGGTTCGGTCGTCACCGCCGGACTGGCGAGAGGATGGGCAAGCGCATGAGAGTGATCGGATCGGCCACCTTGATCTTCCAGGCGGTCGTGTTCGCCCTGGCGATTCCGGTTGCGGCGGCGCTCAAGCCGGGGGTGGGCGGCTGGGTGGCAGGCGTACTGATGGTGCTGGCGATAGCGGGCGCGATGACCGCTCGCCGCGGGGACATCGTGGTCGGCACGGTGACCCAGGTGCTGTCGGTGCTGGCCAGTTTCTTCACGCCCATCGCCCTTCCGCTGTCCCTCATCTTCGCCGGACTGTGGGCGACGGCGGTCTACTACGGGCGCAAGGCCGACGCGGCCGACGCCGCCCGCGGGTAGGAGCCGCACCCGGGTGCGCTCGCGGTATGGGGGGGTGTCTCATCCCTGAGCTGTCGCAACATCCGTGAGCAAGAATCTGGCGGGTTCTCGGATGCAGCGTTCGCTCACGGTGGCCGCGATCACTGGGTGCAGCTCACCAGTGCCTGGTGGGGACGGCAAAGGTCCCGACTGGTGATGGAGTCACCGCATCCGTCAGCAGCCGGTACATCGGTGGGCAACCACCCACAGCGGCGCAACGGTTCGCGAGCGGCTGGCATCAGCGTTCGTGACGGTCTCCGGCGGGGATTCAGGGTGATGGTCGCGGTGGTCCCGCCCGGCGACACGCGAGGGAGCGGCACGCGGCCGTCAGCCGGCATCGCACCGCCCGTACTCTGGACCCCATGGCGATCGAACGAACCCTGATCCTGGTCAAGCCCGACGGTGTCGAGCGGGGACTCGTCGGCGAGGTCCTGTCGCGCATCGAGCGCAAGGGCTTCACCCTGGTGGCCCTGCAGCTGCGCACGCTGGACGTGGCGACCGCACAAGCCCACTACGGCGAGCATGTGGGCAAGCCCTTCTTCGACGAGCTGGTGGACTTCATCACCTCCGGCCCGCTGCTGGCCGGGGTGATCGAGGGCGAGGAGGCCATCGGCGCCTGGCGGACGATGATGGGCGCGACCAAGCCGGCCGAGGCCACCCCCGGGTCGATCCGGGCGGACCTGGCCACCGAGATGGGCCGCAACATCGTGCACGGATCGGACTCGCCGGCCTCGGCCGAGCGCGAGATCGGGCTTTTCTTCCCGGGACTGTGACGGCCGTACGTAGCATGAGGTGAACTCCGGGAGGTCATGGTGGCGTTGTTGGCGGACTCGCGCCCACGACCCCGACTGAGCATCGGCAAGGACCTCGCGATCGACCTCGGCACCTCGCGCACCCGGATCTTCAGCCGCGGCTCGGGGGTGGTCCTCGACGAACCGTCGGTGGTCGCCCTGCGCGGTGACGACGTGGTCGCGGTGGGCCAGCCGGCCAAGGAGATGGTCGGGCGCACACCCCCCGGGATCGAGGTCGTCCGGCCGGTGGCACATGCGGTGATCCGGCACTACGACGCCGCCGAGCGGATGCTCAGGTACTTCGTGCAGAGCGCTCACGGCCGCTCGCTGATCAGCCGTCCGCGACTGGTGATCAACACCCCTTCCCACCTGACCGGCGTCGAGCAGCGGGCGGTGCGCGACGCCGCCTACGCGGCCGGTGCCCGGCAGGTGTTCCTGGTGCCCACCGCCATCGCCGCCGCCATCGGGGCGGGCGTGCCGATCCACGAGACGCGCGGTCACTTCGTGGTGTCGATCGGGGCCGGGTCCACCGAGGTGGCGGTGATCGCACTGGGCGGGGTGGTCGCCGGGGAGAGCCTGCGGACGGGCGGGGACGACTTCGACACAGCCATCGCCGAGTACCTGGCTGAGCACTTCGACATCCGCGTCGGTGCGGTGAGCGCCGAGGCGATCAAGATCGCGCTGGGTTCGGCCGTTCCGGTGGACGGCCTGCCGGCCATCCCGGTCGCGGGTCAGGACACCCGCACCGGCCTGCCCAAGGAGATCGAACTGTCCGCCGGTCACGTGCGCAAGGCGTTGCAGCAGCCATTGGAGACGCTGCTCACCGCGCTGCGCCGGGTGCTGGACTCGACCGGGGCCGAGGTCGCCGGGGATCTCGTGCGGTCCGGGCTGGTGGTCACCGGCGGCGGTGCCCTGCTGCGGGGGCTGTCGGAACGGCTGGAACACGAACTGGGGGTTCCGGTGGAACTGGCAGCGCAACCGGATCTGAGTGTGGTGGAGGGTGCCGGCCGTTGTGCGGAGAACATCTCCAGCGTCCGAAAACTGCTGCTGATCGAGCCCGCGTTCTGATTCATGGCCCGTACCCGCAACCTCGTCGTCGTCCTCGTCGTCGCCTCACTGACGCTGATCCTGTGGGATCTGCGCACCTCGGACGCCGCGCTGCGATCGGCGGCGCGACAGGTCGTGACGCCTCTGCAACGCACGGCCACCGCGGTGTTCGCACCCTTCGGCGCGTGGGCGCGGCAGGTTCAGTCCTTCGACGACCCGCAGACCCGCCGGCAGGCGGCCGAGGCGATCAGCGTGACGGCACCGCCGGGATGGGCCACCGCGGCCGGCCGGGTGGTGGCGGCGGAGATCAGCGGCTCCCGGGCGGTCGTGACCATCGACGCCGGTTCATCCGCCGGAATCCGGCCGGGCAATGCCGTCCTGGCCCCGGGTGGGCTCGTCGGACGCATCCAGCAGGTCTCCCCGGGTGCAGCCACGGTGCAACTCGTGACCGACCCGCAGAGCACCATCGGGGTGCGGGTGCTGCCGAGCAGGGAGATGGGGGTGGTGACCGGGCGGGGGATGGGTCAGGATCTGCAACTGGAACTGCTGAACCCCGCCGCCCGGGTGGCTGCCTCCGACGCCGTCATCACACTCGGTTCCACGTCGCGCGACGGCATCCCGCCGGGGCTGCCGATCGGTACGGTCGTCGGACTGGACACCGAACCGGTCGGCTCCGGCCGGGCCGGCGATGCTGCACCGGTCACCGGGACGACGACCCTGGACATGCTGGTCGTGCTCACGGAACGCCGGTGAGCGCCGTGCCCGGCCGGGCCGAGGCGGCACACGGGCCCCTGGTCGCGCTGGTGGGGGCGCTGGCAGTCGTCGGCGCCTTCGTGCTGCAGACCGCGGTCCTGCCGGCGGTCGGACTGCCGGTGGCGGTCCCCGTGGTGTTCGCGACCGTGGCCGTGCTGGCGGTCGCGTGGGGCCGGCGGGCCGGTGCGCTGATCGGATTCGGGGCGGGACTGCTCCTGGACCTCACCGGTTCCGGGGTGCTGGGCGTGGGCGCGCTGGTCGGCTGCCTGCTCGGCGTGCTGGCCGGTCTCGTGCCGGTGGGTCGTTGGCGGTGGTCGGGGGCGGGCCGCGTCGTGCTGCTGGTGATCCTGGCCGAGGCCGCGGACACACTGCTGAATGCACTGCTGACGGGCCGACCGATCACCGCCAGTCCGGCCATGCTGTTCAGCGTGATCGGCGCGGCCATCTGCACCGGTGTGCTGCTGCCGGCCCGCGATGTCCTGCGGTCGGTGGTCCGATGACCCGATTGGCCTCGCCCCCGCGCCGTCGGACGAACTCCGGCGCCCCCGCCCGCCGGCGACTGCGGCTGCTGCAGGTGGCCATCCTCGCGGTCGGGGTGACCCTTGGCGCACGACTCGTGTGGCTGCAGACCGCCGAATCCCCGGTCTACGCGGCCAGGGCCGATCGCATCCAGACCGATCTCGTGGATGTTCCCGCGGCGCGCGGCGACATCGTGGACCGCAACGGGGTGATCCTGGTCGGCAACCGGACGGCCTACGAGGTCCAGGTGGATGCCACGATCGATGAGGACCGCCTACCGGAACTGGCCCGGCTGGGCGCCACGACCCCGCAGCGCATCGCGGCGCGGATGCTCGTGTGTGGTCAGCCCGGGGCGCAGGCCGGCACCTGCTACCGGGGCGAACCCGGTGCGCCGATTCCCGTGCTCACCGACGTGCCCATCGCCCGGGCGCTGGCCATCCAGGACGCCGCGCTGCCGGGTGTGCATGTGATGCGGGTGGCCGTGCGGGACTATCCGTCGCCGGCCAATGCCGCCGGGTTGCTGGGCTACTTGGGGGAAGGGCACGGCAGATCCGGGCTGGAGGCCCAGTACGACGAGGCGCTGAGCGGGATCGCCGGGCAGGCCCGCCGGGAGTTCACCCGCAGGGGCGACCAGCAGCAGGATGTGTTGCGCGAACCGCAGCCGGGCCAGACGCTGGTGACCACCCTGGACGCCGGCACCCAGGCGGTGGCCGAGCAGGCGCTGCGGGACGCGGTGGAGCAGGCGCGGCAGGGCGGGTACCGGGCTACCGGGGGTTCGGTGGTGGTGATGGACGCCGACACCGGTGCGATCGTCGCGCTGGCGTCCTACCCCACCTACGACCCGGACATCTGGGTCCGGGGGATCACGGATGCCCAGTACGCAACACTGACCGACGAGAAGGGCGGACGGCCGCTGGTGTTCCGGCCCACCCAGGCGGTGGCCCCGCCCGCCTCCACGTTCAAGTCCCTGACCACGGTTGCCGCCGCACGGGCGGGTTTCGACCTCGCCGGCCAGTACGACTGCCCCGCCTCGGTGACGGTCGGCGGTCAGACCTTCCGCAACTATGAGAGCCGGGCGTACGGGTCCGTGTCGCTGGCCCGGGCGCTGTCGGTGTCCTGCGACACGGTGTTCTACCGCCTCGGGTACCGGATGTGGAAGCGCGACGGTGGGCTCGACGGCTCCGGCGCGCGAGAGTACGTGGTCCGCACGGCCGACGACTTCGGGCTGGGTTCGCTCACCGGCGTCGACCTGCCAGGGGAGGCGGCCGGGTCGATCCCGGACCGCGGGCAGGTGCTCGCCGAGTACGACGCGCGTCGCGACGACTACTGCCGACGGGCCCGCACCGGCTATCCGGAGGAACCGGACGCGGCCCGGGCGAAACTGCTCAAGGCGTATGCGCTGGACTACTGCCGCTCCGGGTTCGAGTACCGCGCCGGGGATGCGATGAACACCGCGATCGGTCAGGGCCGGACGTTGGTGACACCGCTGCAGATGGCGGCGGCCTACGCGGCGATCGCCAACGGGGGCACGCTGGTCACCCCGCATCTGGGAGCAGAACTGCGCGGCGACACCGCGACGGATATCGCCCCCGGCCCCCGCGGCGAGCTCACCTCCGACCAGGTCGCGTTGGACTACGTCCGCCGGGCCCTGGCCACAACGACGACCACTGGGACGGCCAGCGGCGCCTTCGCGGGCTTCCCGTTGCGGCGCTACCCGGTAGCGGCGAAGACCGGCACCGCGGAGGTCGCCGGGCGGCAGTCCACCTCGTGGTTCGCGAGCTTCGCCCCGGCCGACGATCCCCGGTATGTCGTGGTGGTCAACGTGGATCAGGGCGGGCTGGGTGCAGCCACGTCCGGGCCGGTCGCCCGGACGGTCTACGAGCATCTGTTCGGGGTCTCCCCGTGATGGCCACCCTGACCGCGCAACGGATTCTGCCCACCGCCCGGCGCTTCGATGTGTGGCTGCTGGCCTGCGCGGTCTCCCTGAGCCTCGTGGGGGTGGCGATGGTCTACTCGACCACCTGGGGCAGGCTGGTCGCCGACGGCGACCCCGGCGGGTATTTCGCGATCCGGCAGGCGCTGTTCGTGGCGCTGGGCGGGCTGGCGGCGTGGGTGTTCTACCGGTTGGACCGGCCCACCCTGATGGCGATGGCGGTGATCGGGTACGGCGCCAGTGTCCTGGGCCTGCTCGCGGTGCTCACTCCGCTGGGCACCACGGTCAACGGAACCCGGGCCTGGTTGACCCTGCCCGGGGGCTTCACGCTGCAGCCGGCGGAGTTCGCCAAGGTGTTCGTGATCCTGCTGGCCGCGATCTGGCTGTCCGACCGCGAAGGGGCCCGTGGCCTGGACGATCCGCCGGAGCCCCGAGCCGTGCTCGGCGTACTGCTGGCCACCGGGGTGGTGGCCGGACTGCTGCTGCTGCAACCGGACCTCGGGTCGGCGCTGGTCACCGGGGCGGCGGTGCTGGGCGTGCTGTTCGTGGCGGGGGTGCGCCGGCGGTTCCTGCTCCTGCTGCTGCTCGGCGGCGCGGCGGCCTCGGTCCTGGCGTACGTGGCCGGGGTGCTCGACGCCTACCAGATCGCCCGGTTCACCGCGTTCCTGAACCCGCAGG
>DAOMFH010000059.1:0-9878 GCA_035429705.1 Actinomycetota bacterium | reverse complement strand
TCCGAAGGCCCGTATCGCTGGCCACCTTCCGGACTCCGGGGACAGCGCGACGGGTTGGGCGCGAGCCTTGACCAGAGCAGCAACCACGCAGCACCCGTGCCAGCCGCACGGCCGCTGCTGGTTCCGCGCGGCGGGTCAGACCCACAACCGCGCAGCACTCGCGGCCGCTGGGACGGGCCACTCAAAGCCACCACACCCGCGCGACTGGGGGGCGTTGTCCACCCCCGCGAACGGCTGCTGCAGCGTTGCTGGATCCACAACGGTCGACCCCCACAGAGCGCCGGCCACTGATCCACGTGTCGCACTGAGCAGGAGAGGCAGACTCCGCACCTCGGGCGAGTCGATTCGCCGCCGCGCCCAAGGTCGGCGTGCTATCGCAGCTCTTCGAGCCGCTGCGCGACCTCGAAGGCCAGTTCCAGGCTCTGCACGCGGTTCAACCGGGGGTCGCATGCGGTTTCGTACCGGTACGGCAGGTCCTGCTCCTGCGGGCCGCCTGTGCCACCGAGGCACTCGGTCACGTCATCGCCGGTGAGTTCGATGTGCAGGCCACCGGGATGAGTGCCCAGCGAGCGGTGCACTTCGAAGAAGCCGTGCACCTCGGCGATGACGTCCTCGAACTGCCGGGTCTTGACCCCGCCGTTGGCATCCCGGGTGTTGCCGTGCATGGGGTCGCAGACCCACACGACCGGATGCCCGTCGGCTTCCACCTTCTCCACGATGGGAGGCAGTACGTCGGCCACCCGGCCGGCACCCATCCGGGTGATGAAGGTCAGCCGGCCCGGAATGCGTTGCGGGTTGAGCGCCTCGGCCAGGGCGAGGGCATCTTCCGGGGTGGCACTGGGTCCCAGTTTGACGCCGATCGGGTTGTGGATCACAGAGGCGAAGTGCACGTGGGCGGAGTCCGGTTCCCGCGTCCGCTCCCCCACCCAGAGGAAGTGTCCGGACACCGAGTACGGGCTTCCCGTGCGCGAGTCGATCCGCACCAGCGGGCGCTCGTAGTCGAGCACCAGCGCCTCATGGCTGGCGTAGAAGTCCACCCTGCGGAACTCCTCGGGGTCCGCGCCGCAGGCCCGCATGAACGCCAGGGCATTGTCGATCTCGCGCGCGAGCCGCTCGTAGCGGATACCCGCCGCGGACTCCCGCACGAAGTCCTGGTTCCAGGCGTGGACCTGGTGCAGATCCGCGTAGCCGCCCTGCGTGAACGCCCGCACGAGGTTCAGAGCCGCGCTGGACGCGTGGTAGGCGCTGAGCAGTCGCTGCGGGTCGATCCGGCGGGCCGTTTCACTGAACGCCTGGTCGTTGACGCCGTCACCGAAGTAGGAGGGCAGGGTCACCCCTTCGCGTGTCTCCGACGGCTTCGAACGCGGCTTGAAGTACTGCCCGGCCATCCGCCCGATCTTCACCACCGGCATCCGCGACCCGTACGTGAGCACCACGGCCATCTGCAGTACGGTCTTGAGCCGCGCACGGATGGAGTTGGCGGTGTTCGCGGCGAACGTCTCGGCGCAGTCGCCACCCATGAGCACGAATGCCTCACCACGAGCCGCCTGGCCCAGCTGCCGCATCAACTGATCGCACTCGCCGGCAAACACCAGCGGCGGTACGGTCGCGAGTTCCGCGGTGACCTCCGCCAGCCGCCCGGCATCCGGCCACAGCGGCTGCTGGGCCGCCGGCAAGTCCGGCCAGCTGATCGCGTTGTGAGACGGTAGATCGGACACCCCCACAGGGTAGCCCACCGTTTCTCCCACCTGGCTGGCCGCCGGGTGCGCCTCAGGAAGCCTGGGCAGCTGCCGCGGCCTGCACCGACTCTCCGTCGGCGATGACCTCTTTGGCCCGGGCCGCGTAGAGGTCCACGTACTCCTGACCGGACAACTGCATCAGTTCGTACATGATCTCGTCGGTCATGGACCGCAGTACGAATCGGTCGTTCTCCATCCCCTCGTACCGCGAGAAGTCCAGCGGCTTTCCGATCCGCAATCCCACTCGCCGCACCGCCGGGATGAGCTTGCCCGCGGGCTGGATCTCCCGGGTCCCGATCATCGCGATCGGGATGACCGGCACACCGGCCTCGAGAGCCATGCGAGCCACGCCTGTCTTGCCCCGGTACAACCGTCCGTCCGGGGAGCGGGTCCCCTCCGGGTAGATACCCAGCAACTCGTCCTGGCCGAGCACCCGCAGTGCCGTATTGAGCGCGGCGTCACTTCCGCCGGCGCGATCGATGGGTACCTGCCCGACCCCTTTCATGAACGCCCGGGTCAGCCACCCCTTGATGCCCTTGCCGGTGAAGTACTCCGCCTTGGCCAGGAACGTTATGTGGCGCCGGCACACCAGGGGGAGGAAGATCGAGTCGGAGAAGCTCAGGTGGTTGCTGGCCAGGATGGCCGGTCCCTCGTCCGGAATGTTCTCCAGCCCCTCGACCCGCGGTCGGTACAAAAGACGCAACCAGGGGCCCAGCAGGATGTACTTGAACAGCCAGTACAGCACCAACAGCCTCCCAACAAGATTCGTGTCCGACACTACGTGCCCATTCCGGCCCGGAGCAATGGAACCACCGAAGCAGTGGGCGAATGGACCATTCCGTAATCTTTCGGTGGACTCGCGACTCCCGCTGATGTAGGAGCCATGAGACGATCGGGGCACCGACAACCGAACCGCGGCGCGGGAATCAGTTGGTGCGCGCGCCGGCAGAGAGTACCCATGCTGCTGATCCCAGGTGCTGAACCTTTCACCGCCGAAGGCGACTCCCTCGGCGTCCTGGTCCTGCACGGATTCGGGGGTTCCCCGGTCTCGGTCAAACCCTGGGCACGCCACCTGGCCGCCGCTGGACACACCGTTGCCGCCCCCTGCCTGCCCGGGCACGGCACCCGCTGGCAGGACCTCAACGACACCACGTGGCAGGACTGGGCCGGCGAGGCGCAGCGGAGTCTGGACTGGCTGCTCACGCGAGCCGAGACTGTAGTAGTGATGGGTCTGGCCAACGGGGCCACGATCGGACTGCGACTGGCCGAACTGCGCGGACCGGCGATCGCCGGCCTGGTTGCCGTGAACCCGATGGTTCACAGCGAACGCCGGGAACGACACGCCCTGCCCTATCTGTACCGGTTGGTACCCGGCCTTCCCGGCATCACCCCCGACATCAAGAAGAAGGGCGTCGATGATGGCGGCTACGACTGGCTGCCCCTGCGTGCAGCACACTCGATGACCCAACTGTGGGCGGTCGTGCGCTCCGACATCCACAAAGTGACCCAGCCACTGCTAGTTCTGCGTAGCGCCGACGACCATGTGGCCGAACCGTCCAACAGCGCCTGGCTGCTGGCGAATGTGCCCGGCTCCGACGTCCAGGAGATCGTCCTGGAGGATTCCTTCCACGTAGCGACCCTCGACCATGACGCCGAGCGGATCTTCGCGCTGAGCCTGGAGTTCGCAGAGAGACTGGCGGTGAAGTCATGAGCGATCCTGACGACGAGGTTCCGTACGACCGGATCGCCTGGGAGCGCATCGTGGCCGAACTCGGCGAGGAGATGCCGGCCGACCCCCCACCACCTCCCGCCCAGCCCCCAGCCACCCCACACCGCGAGCCGGAGGACGGGTACACGCCACCCGACCCCCCACCCCTGCCATCCCTGGACCTCGTCGGGCGGCTGGCCTGGGGGGGCACGCTGGGAGGTCCGCTTCTGCTGTTCATCGGGGTGCTCGCACCTGGCCTGATCGGTCCGGCGGTGGTGGCCGCCGGAGTTGTGGCGTTCGTGGCCGGGTTCCTCACGCTCGTCCTCCGATCCCCCCACGAGCCTGAGGACGGGTGGGACGACGGTTCGGTGGTTTGAAGGGCCTCACGGATGCCCCTGGCTCCCCGTGTGAGACCGGCTGTCCGAACCCCGGGACGGATGTGCTGCATCCGTGAGCGAACGCTGCACCCGCTCTCCGGCGCGGTTGCGGCCAACAGCGCGGCAGGAGATGGCCGGTCGCGCGGGCTCGCGGCTGCGCAGATCGACCCCCGGCCGCCCACACCCCCTGCCGCGGCCCCTCAAATCCCAAGCCCGGGTTTGAAGCGACCACGATCGGGACGACGCCCGCGAGGGCCCCTACAGCCAGGACCGGGCCAGGTTCCCGCGCGGACCGGTGCCCCTCCCAACTCCCGCCCCACGCCCACGACGGTCTGTGTCAACGGTGTCTGGCCAGATCCGCCGCACCCACCAGGCCCGCGGCGTTTCCCAGTGTCGCGGCCGCCACGGACGGCAGCCGCCGGTGCTCTCGGGCCGTGACTTCCTCCGTGAACGCCCTGACCGTGGCCGCCAGCAGCACGTCACCCGCCTCACTGACACCCCCGCCGATGACGAAGTACCCGGGGTCCAGCACCGCCACCACATTGGCCAGGCCGTGGCCGAGCCAGCGGGACACGAAGTCGAACGCGGCCAGGGCAACTGGATCACCAGCACGCGCAGCCTGCGTGACGTGCGCTCCCTGGACGCCCTCCGGAGTGCCATCACCGAGATTCAGCAGCACCTCGGCTTCGTCACGCCGCTCGGAGGCGAGGTAACGGGCCTCCCGGACCAGCGCATTGCCGCTCGCGTACTGCTCCCAGCACCCCCGGTTGCCGCACCCGCACGGCCGGCCGCCGGGTTCGACGCACAGGTGGCCCATCTCCGCGGCGGCCCCCCAGCGGCCCCGGTACAGTTCCCCGTCCAGGATCACCCCGGCACCGATACCGGTCCCGACGGTGATGGTCACGACGTTGTCCTGATCGCGAGCGGCCCCGAAGCGGTACTCCCCCCACGCCGCGGCGTTGGCATCGTTCTCCACCACGACCGGCACACCGACCTCCGACTCGACCGCCATGCGCAGAGGTTCGTCCGTCCAGCCGAGATTCGGGGCGAATGTGACCCGGGAGCGCTTCTCGTCGACGAACCCGGCCACACCGATGCCCACCGCCTCGATCTCGTACTCCACCTTGAGTGCGAGGACCAGGTCGGACACGGCCCGCTCCACCCGCTCAGCGTCCCGGCCACCGGTCGCCAGTCGCTGCTGGGCCAGTATCCGGCCGTGGTCGTCCACTACTCCGGCGGCGATCTTGGTGCCCCCGATGTCAATTCCCGCACTCAGTCCCATGGTTCCACGCTAGGCCTGTGTCATGGCTGGATGGCGGGTCTGGCCGGCTTCGCAGCATGCTGGTCCGTCGACGTTGCTGCGGTTCGCAATCCGGTTCTCTCATCCTGGGACCCGACCGATGCGATGACTCGATCACGCGCCGCCGGATCCAGGCGTCCGGGTCTGGTGGGTTGTAACCGTGACCGAACGCTGCATCCGTGAGCGGACGCTGCATCCGTGTCCGAACGCTGCATCCGTGAACGGAACCGGCCCGGATTTCTTGAGCCGGAAGACCACCCGCACGCCACCAACCCGAACATCAGCACGGCAGCCCCATCCCGGGGCGTCAGCGGGCGGGTCGAGTGCTACTCCTCCCCGGGGTCCGCCCCCAGCCACCCGTTCAGCAGGGCGCTGACCTGCGTCAGCGCCGCGCGCGCGGTGTGGGCAAGTTCCGGATTGGCACGTTCGAGGGCATCGAGGCCCTGGCAGACGGGGCAGTCGGAGCACCTCACGACCTGCTGCGGCGGTTCAGTCGGCTCAACCTCAACCTCGACCTCAGCCTCAGGTTCCGGTGCCGGGTGCGCCTCGGCCGCCTGCGCAAGGTAGGCGGACGCGGTGGCCGCCGCGTTCTGGGCGAGGCCGGACGCGGCAGCAACCGCCCCGGAGTCCACCGCCCAGTCGCGTAACGCACCGAGCAGTTTGAGGCCCTCGACCGCTACCGAGTCCACCGGCGGTTGCGGCGGCACGGCATGCCACCAGGGCGGTTCGTTGCCGTCGACGTCCCGGGGCATGCGAGTGCCCGGCTCGAAGTCCTCCGGCCCCTGGTCGCCGGACTGGCCGTCGGTCATGCTTCCACCCGCTTCTTCAGACTCTTCAAGGCAGTGTCCACGATCGCCTTCTCCGCTTTGCGCTTGATGGTGCCGATGATCGGAATGGTCAGATCCACCATGAGTCGATAGGTGACTTCGCTGCGACCATCACCGAGGTCGCGGATAGCGTACGTCCCATCGAGGTCGCGCAGGACCGTGGACTCGGTCAACTGCCAGTTCACCTCTCGGTCCCCGTGCCACTGGTACTGGATCGTGTAGGTGTCCTTGATCGGACCGGAGTCGATGGTCATCTCAGCCAGTCGGGGACGCCCGTCCGGGAAGGTGGCCAGCACCCTGGTCTGCTTCACACCCGCCCAGTCCGGGTAGTTGCCCAGATCGGAGATCACCGCCATGATCACGGTGGCCGGCGCGTGGATCACGATGCTCGACTCGGTCTGCTGAGCCATCCGCACCCTCCTCGCGCTGAGACACCGGAAGCAAGCCTACTGCCGCTGTGCCGGGCCGCCATCAGCCTGCACCGATCGTGAGGGCGGCACCCCTGGCGGGCGATCGCCCTCCAGTCGCCGCTTCAACTCCCAGATGGTGCGTTTCCAGGCCTTCGCCCGGCGTTCCCGGTGCCGCGCCGCGGTACGCCAACCGGCGGGCGTGTCCGGCCAGGGGTCAGGCGTGCGACCGTCCGCCGACGGCTCCGCCCGAAGGTAGTGGTGCACGATGCAACCGTCGGCGAACGGCTCGATCCAGATCTCCAACGAGCCGACCAGCGAGCCGGTCACCGACCAGCGCTGGCCGGCCACGCCCCGGTCCATGAACACCGAAAGCTGCAGATCGGGCCACCAGATCCGCCAGTTCGCGGGATCCGCGACGACCGTGGCCAGCACGTCCGGCGCCACGACGATGAAGGTCTCGTCGACCAGATCCACCCCTGCCACACCGGCATCATGCCGCACGACGGTCCGGTTCCTGCGAGCCTTCCCCGATTCCGGGGCCACGGCCGACACAATTGCGGAACAATACCCGGCAACACCGGATCGCCCGTTCCGGTAATCCTCCCAGAGCAAACAGACAGGACGAGCACATGCAAGAGGTATCCGAAGCTCCCTTGGTCGCACCGATCACGCAGGGCAGTCTGACCGACAGTGTGGTTCGGCACGCGTCGCGCACCCCCGACCGGCTGGCGCTGCGCAGGCGATCGGCCGGAGGCTGGCAGGACATCAGTTCGGCCGATTTCCACCAGCAGGTGCGAGCCCTGGCCAAGGGCCTCATGGCTGCGGGGATCCAGCACGGCGACCGGGTGGCCATCATGTCGGCGACCCGCTACGAGTGGACGCTGGCCGACTACGCCAGTTGGTACGTGGGCGCCACCGTGGTGCCCATCTACGAGACCTCCTCGGCCGAGCAGGTCGAGTGGATCCTGGGCAACGCCGAGTGCGCGGCAGTCTTCCTGGAGGGTGACAAGCACAAGCAGATCTTCGATCAGGTCGCCGACCGGGTGCCCACCGAGCACGTCTGGCTGTTCGAGCAGGGCGCGGTCGACGACCTCTCGAGCAGCGGAACGGACGTCGACGATGACGCGCTGGATGCGCGGCGCGCGGCAGTGCAACCCGGCGACATGGCGACCATCATCTATACATCGGGCACCACGGGTCGCCCGAAGGGCTGCGTGCTGACGCACAGCAACCTGCGCTTCGAGACCGACAACGTCACCGGCTCGATGCCCGACCTGTTCGAGGCACACGGCTCGACATTGCTGTTCCTGCCCCTCGCGCACGTGTTCGGCCGCGTCATCCAGGTCGGCTGCATCGAGTCGGGCACCATTCTGGGGCACGCACCCGACGTGAAGAACCTCCTGAACGATCTCGCGGAGTTCCGCCCGCAGTTCATCCTGTCGGTGCCCCGGGTGTTCGAGAAGGTGTTCAACTCCGCGCAGATGAAGGCCAGTGCCGAGGGCAAGGGACGCATCTTCGACATCGCTGCGAGCACCGCCATCGACTACTCGAGGGCGTTGGACACCGGCGGTCCGAGCCTGGTGCTACGACTCAAGCACACCATCTTCGACAAGCTCGTGTACGGCAAGTTGCGCGCGGCCCTCGGTGGCAGGGTGGAGTACGCGATCTCCGGCGGCGCGCCGCTCGGGGAACGACTCGGGCACTTCTTCCGCGGCATCGGAGTCACGATCCTCGAGGGGTACGGCCTGACTGAGACATCGGCGGCCAGCACAGTCAATCAACCCGACGCAATCCGGATCGGGACGGTCGGGCGGCCCATGCCCGGGGCCTCTGTCCGGATCGCCGCGGACGGCGAGGTGCTGCTCAAGGGAGGCCAGATCTTCCAGGGCTACTGGAAGAACGACCAGGCCACCGCCGAGGTGCTCGAGGCCGACGGCTGGTTCCACAGCGGCGACATCGGGGAACTCGACGCCGACGGCTTCCTGAAGATCACCGGACGCAAGAAGGAACTCATCGTCACCGCGGGCGGCAAGAACGTGGCACCCGCGGTCCTCGAGGACCGGATCCGCGCGCACTGGCTGATCAGCCAGTGCATGGTGGTCGGCGACAACCGGCCTTTCATCGCCGCGCTGGTGACGCTGGACATAGAAGCCCTGCCGGCCTGGCTCGAACAGCAGAACCGCCCAGTCGACACCCCGCTGGCCGAACTCGCGGGCGACCCCACCATCGTCGCCGAGGTGCAGTCCGCCATCGATGAGGGCAACAAAGCGGTCAGCAAGGCGGAGGCGATCAGGAAGTTCGAGATCCTCGACGTGGACTGGACCGAGGAGGGCGGTCAGCTGACCCCCTCGATGAAGTTGAAGCGCAACGTCGTCATGCTCGAGTTCAGCGATCAGGTGGAGTCGCTCTACACCTGATCGGCACGGCGCTGGCGCCCGCCACCCGGCATTCACCGCGCCGCGCCGTACCCTGCTGCCAAACGTGATGGAATCGAGCGTGGGAACTCTCATCCTCGTCACCCTGGTCGTGGCCGGACTGCTCGGTATCGCACTGTGGACTGTGCAACAGCGCCGGCGCAGCGGCGAGGAGTACCGGTCAGCACACCGACTGCTGAGCCGCCTGCAACTGGTGTCCCGCCAGTTGCCCGCCGGACTGGACGAGGTGGCTTTGGCTCAGCAGACGCTCGAGCAGCTGAACCAGGCGATCCCGGCAGAGCGCTCCGTGCTGTTCGTGTACCAGGACGCCCAACTGGTCCCCTATGCCGTGCGTGGCGCCGACCGCAGCCCGTTCCCGCGCCTCGAGCCGGGCAGCGTCGCGTCCGTGCGCAAGGGCAAACCGCTGGTGGGCAAAGGGGTGGTCAGCGGCGGGCCGCAGCAGGAGGCGCTGATCCCGCTCACCCTGGGTGCGCGGCTGGTGGGCGTGGCGGCGCTGCAGAACAGCATCCAGCCGTTCGAGTCGTCCGACATGAAACAGGCCTTGGCCGGCGCCCAGGAGGCGGCCCTGCGCATCGACAGCGGCCGGCTGTTCGCCGATGTCCGGACGGCGGCCACCACCGAGGAGCGCCGCCGGCTGGCCAGGGAGATCCATGACGGGATCGCCCAGGAACTCGCCAGCGTCGGATACGCCCTCGACGGGCTGGTGGCGGACCTGCAGGGCACCCAGACCCAGGTCGCGGCCGACGAGATCCGGGCGGAGGTCCGTCGCATCATCACCGAGCTGCGGCTGAGCATCTTCGACCTGCGCGCCGATGTGCAGCCAGGTGTCGGGCTCGGCTCCGCGCTCACCAGTTATGTGCAGCAGGCGGGTACCGCGGCCGGTCTCACGGTGCATCTGGTGATGGACGAGGCCCATGACCGGCTGGCACTGGCGCAGGAGACCGAACTGCTGCGCATCGCCCAGGAGGCGGTCACGAACGTGCGCCGGCACGCCAATGCCGAGAACGTGTGGGTGACCTGCCGGGTGGATCCGCCCTACGCCTACCTGCGGATAGCCGATGATGGAACCGGAATGGATTCAC
>DAOMFH010000058.1:0-10157 GCA_035429705.1 Actinomycetota bacterium | reverse complement strand
CTCAGGACAGAGCACTGAGGATCCACGCGGCCACCTCAGCCTCGTAGTCCAGGTGCCCGAACCGTCCGGCCGGTCCGGAGTGGGAGCCCTCACCGGTCTCGACCCGGAAAAGCACCGTGCCCGGCGAGGTGGGGTCGGCCGGATCCGTCCCCGCGCCCCGAGCCGGATCGGTTGCCCGCAGGGCGGTCACCCACTTCGCCGGCTCCCGGACCAGGACGCGGGGGTCGTGCACGGCACCGGTCACCAGCAGTGGGGGTCGGCCGGCCGCCGGCGGCAGGTTGTCGTAGGGCGAGTACCCGGCGAGGTAGGACATGAACTGCGGATCGCGCGGGTCGCCCCACTCGTCCCATTCGTTCACCGTCAACGGAATGGACGGGTCCGACATCGCCGTCACGACATCTACGAAGGGGACCTCGGCGACCACCGCCCGCCAGCGGTCGGGGCGTTGCGAGTACACAGCACCCTGTAGCAGTCCCCCCGCGGACAACCCCCGGCTCGCGATGCGCCGCCCGTCCACCAGGCCGAGGGCGCCGTCGTGGGCCAGCGCGTCCGCAACGTCGATGAAGTCGTCGAAGGTGGTGCGCTTGTGCAGCAGCCGGCCCTGCTCCCACCAGGCCCGGCCCATCTCGCCGCCGCCGCGCACGTGGGCGTGGGCGAAGACGACCCCGCGTTCCAGCAGCGCCGGAAGTGCGGGGTCGAACTCGGGCTCGAAGACGTACTCGTAGGCGCCGTAGCCGTACAGCACGCAGGGCGCGCTGCCGTCGAGCGCGACGTCGTCGCGCCGCCACAGGGTCACCGGCACCCGGGCGCCGTCCCTGACGGTGACCCAGACCCGCGAGGCGGCGTAGCGCGTCGGATCGAGGCCGGGGGCAAGCGTCCTGTGCACCTCGACCCGGTCGCCGGACCGCAGGTCCACGTCCCACCAGGTCGCCGGGGTCGTGCGGCCCTCAGTGCAGATCGTGATCGCCGCCGGGTCGAAGTCGTCCCCGCGGACCAGTGCGATGGTTGCTGCCTCGTCCGGGGGCGGAATGTCGAAGGAGACCGACCAGTCCCGGCTGACCACCCGCAGTAGCGGCAGGCCGTCCTGACGCAGGGTCAGCACCACGTGCCCGGCGAACGCGTCGGCGGCCACCACCCGGATGTCCGGGTCGTGGGCCACCACCTCCCGCCACGGTCCGAGCGTGCCGGTCGCCGCGGCGAGCACCCGGAACTCCGGGGCTTCGTCGTTGGTGACCATCAGCAGTTCGTCGGCCCGGGCCCACGGGGCGTGGTCGACGCTGTACTCGATCCCCTGCCGGCGTCCCGCGACCGACCGCGGCACGGCGGCGGTGTCCCGGGCCGGCAACAGCCAGGCCTCGCTGGTGTCCCGGCTGCGGGATTCGATGACGATCCATTCCCCCGAACGCGTCGCGTGCACCGTCACCTCGAACGCCTCGTCGTCCTCCTGCAGGACGAGCCGGTCGGTGTCGACCGGCGTGCCGAGTACGTGCTCGCGCACCTGCCACGGCCGCATCGCGTGGTCGGGCACGACGTACAGGAAGCGGGTGCCGGTCGCATCCCAGGCACCGGTGTAGTAGGTGTCAGGAACCTCGTCCGGCAGGTCCCGCCCCGTGTTCAGATCGCGGAAGCGCAACGAGTACTTCTCGGCACCGATCAGGTCGACCGACCAGGCAAGAACACCGTCCCCCGGCCCCGGTTCGGTCAGCCCGAACTCGGCGTAGGAGGAACCCTCCTGCGCGGCGACGGCATCGAGGTCGACCAGAACCTCGCCAATACCTCCGGAACCCCGCGGCCGGCGGGTCAGACAGGGCAGATCCGCTCCCGCCCGAAACTCGGTCAGATACGTGTAGCCTCGACGGATGAAACTGACCGACGCGTCGGCTTCGGGGAGCAGGCCGCGCATCTCGGCGGCCAGCGCGTCCCGGAACGGACGCAGGTGATGGACCCTCGCCTCGTAGTACGCGCGCTCGTTCGTCAGCGCCCGGAGAACATCCGGGCTGTCATCGGCCAGCCAGCCGAAGTCATCCTGCCGATTTCCGGCACCCCAGCGCACCGTCCGGGGGTTAGTTTGGGGCTCAGGCGGGGTCGGCATGGCCGGACGGTAGCACTCGTGGCCCGGCACGGAGGTAACAGATGAGAGCACGCAGGCGCTGGGCGGCGTTCGTGGGCGCCCTAGCAGTGCTGGCCGCACTGCCGCTGCTGCCGGCCAGCGCCGACGAGTCGGGCACCCCGTCACCGGCGCCGAGCAGTGCCGGGAAGAAGACCGTGTTCACGGTCGGCATCACCCAGGACGTCGACACGACCAACCCCTTCACGGGGATCGCGGCCGCCTCCTTCGAGGCCTACCAGATGATGTACCCCACCCTCACCGAGTACTCGGCGGCGGACTTCTCCACGGTCCCGGGCCTCGCGGAGTCGTGGGAGGAGTCCGCCGACCAGACGTACTGGACCTACAAGATCCGGCCGGGCCTCAAGTGGAGCGACGGCCAGCCGCTGACGGCGCACGACGCGGCCTACACGTTCAACCGGGTCATCAACGGCGACATCGAGCAGACCAACTACGGCGGCTACACCTCCACCATCACCAAGGCCGTCGCCGAGGACGACACGACGCTGGTCCTGTACGTGAAGAGACCCTCGCCGATCATGTACCACCTCGCGGTCTACATCCTCCCGGAGCACATCTGGAAGAACATCGACGGCAAGCAGGTCAAGTCCTACAAGAACGAGCCGCAGGACGGTGAGCCGGTAGTCGGCGGTGGCCCCTACGTGCTGGTCGAGCGGCGCAAAGGCGAGAACCTGCGATTCGCGGCCAACCCCAACTACTACGGCGGCAGGCCCACAGCCGACGAGGTCGTCTTCCGGGTCTACAAGAACACCGACGCGATCGCCGAGGCGCTGCGCAAGGGGGAGGTCGACTACGCGAACGACCTGTCCGCGAACGTCTTCAACTCGCTGACCGGCACCGAGGGCATCACCACCGTCCCCAGCGTCTACTCCGGTTTCAACCAGATCGCGTTCAACATGGGTGCGGCCCTGACGGACGGCACCCCGATCGGCAACGGCAGCAAACTCGTGCTGGACCCGCAGGTGCGGCTGGCCATCGCCCAGGCGATCGACCGGCAGGTGCTGGCCGACAAGGTGTACGGCGGATTCGCGACCCCCGGCTCGACGGTCATCCCGCCGCTGTACCGCGACCTGCACCTCGAGCCCGCCAACCCGGTCGGGTTCGATCCGGCAGCGGCCAATGCGACGCTGGATGCGGCCGGGTACACGATGGGCGACGACGGGGTGCGGGTCTCGCCGGACGGTGAGCGGATGTCGCTGCGCCTGATGGGAAGGCAGGAGTCCAGCGAGTCGCAGAAGGTGGTCGAGTACGTCAAGGGCTGGCTGGCACAGATCGGCATCGAGGTCAACGTGCGGATCGTCAGCGAGGACACCCTGTACGAGAAGGTCGGCAATGGCGACTACGACATGTTCGAGTGGGGCTGGGTCGTAGAACCGGACCCCGACTACCAACTGTCGACCTTCACCTGCGACCAGCGGTCCACCGAGGACGACGGGACCATCATCGCCGGGCTGTCGGACTCCTTCTACTGCGAGGCCGAGTACGACCAGCTGTACGAGGACCAGAAGCTGGAGACGGACCCGGGCAAGCGCGCCGAGATCGTCCGGCAGATGCAGCAGATGCTGTACGACAGCAACGCCTACGTCGTGACCGTGTACTACGACAACCCGACCGCCTATCGATCTGACCGCTGGACCAACTTCACCCCGCAACCCGCGCCGGACGGCGTGCTGTTGTTCCAGTACGGCACGTGGTCCTACGAGAGCATCACACCGGTGTCGGCTGAGGCGGGCGGCACCGGCTCAACCGGCGGCGACCTCACTCCCGGGCTGATCCTGGGCGCCGTGGTTGCCGGGGTGGGCCTGTTCCTCATCGGCTACTGGCTCGGACGCCGCCGACCGTCCGACTACGACGTGGAGTAGGACAACCATGTCGCTGATTCAGGATGTCGCCGGAAGCGGTGGTCCCGATCCGGTCCCCGGCCCCCCGCCGCTGTCGCGCAAGGAGAAGGGCAGCCGGGGCCTGTCCCCCGGCGCCTCGTTCGCCCTACGCAAGACGGGCGCGGCGCTGGGCACGCTCTTCTTCGTCCTCGTGGTCAACTTCTTCCTGTTCCGGTTCCTGCCCGGCGACCCGATCGGGATGTACACGCGGGGCCGCAACGTTCCTCCCGAGCAGCTGGCCGCGCTGCGGGCCGAACTCGACCGCCCGATCCTCGAGCAGTTCTTCACCTACCTGCGCAATCCGTTCGCCAGCACGATCGACTCGGCCCAGTTCAACCGGCCCGTCTGGGAACTGGTCACCGAACGCATCTGGCCCACGCTGCTGCTGGTGGGCACGGCCATCGTGCTGGCCTCGATCATCGGCGTCTGGATCGGGATCAAGGCCGGGTGGCGGCGCGGCAAGACCTTCGACAAGGTGTCCACCGGAGTCACGCTCACGCTGTACTCCATGCCTGAGTTCTGGCTCGGCATGATCCTGCTGATCGTCTTCGGGGTCGGCGCCTTCGGGCTGCCCGGCATGTTCCCGATCGGGGGGATCTCCACACCGGGGATGGACACGTCGTCACTGGCCGGCTGGCTCGATGTCGCATGGCACATGGTGCTGCCCGTCACGACGCTGACCCTGGTCTACCTCGCCGAGTACGCGCTGGTGATGCGTTCGTCGCTGGTGGACGAGATGGACGAGGAATACCTCACGACGGCCCGGGCCAAGGGGCTGATGGACAAGTTCGTGCGCCGCCGGCACGCCGTCCCGAACGCGCTGCTGCCCACCATCACGCTCATCTTCCTGAACCTCGGATTCACCGTCTCCGGTGCCATCACGGTGGAGACCGTGTTCTCCTGGCCGGGCCTGGGGCTGCTGTCCTATGAAGCCCTGCGCGGCCCGGACGTGGCCCTGCTGCAGGCCATCTTCCTGCTCTTCTCCATCGGGGTCGTCCTGGCCAACCTCGTGGCCGATCTGCTCTACGCCGTGATCGACCCGAGAGTGAGGTCGTGATGGCCAGCGACCAGCAGACCCCGGGCCGCCCGCTTGGCCGGCGGGCCATCGCCCGGGCACGCCGGCGCGAAGCCGCGGCGCGCGGCTGGCGGCAGTTCCGCACGCACCGGGGTGGCATGGCAGGCCTGGGAATCCTGGTCTTCTTCACCCTCGTGGCGCTGCTGGCACCGGTGCTGTTCCCCCCGGAGACCATCAGCGTGACGCAGGCCACCGGCGAGCTGCTGGCACCCCCCTCCGGGCAGTACTGGCTGGGCACGGACGACTCGGGCCGGTCCATGCTGGCCCTGCTCGCGTGGGGGGCGCGGGTGTCCCTGACCGTCGGCATCGCCGCCACCCTGATCTCCATGGTCATCGGGACGTCGGTGGGGATCGCCTCCGGCCACTACACCGGGTTCGGTGGCGCCACCCTGCAACGGCTGACGGACTGGGTCCTGGTCATCCCGTTCCTGCCGCTGGCGATCGTCCTGGCCACGGTCCTCGGCGGTGGTTCGACGCTGACCATCATCGTCGTCATCGGGGTCACGTCCTGGGCGGGCACCGCCCGGCTCATCCGGGCCCAGACCCTTTCCGTCGAGGGCCGGCCGTACCTGGAACGGTCGCGCGCCCTGGGCAGCGGCAACTGGCACCAGATGACCCGGCACGTGCTCCCCAACGTGTTCCCACTCGTCCTGACCAACACGACTCTCACGGTGGCGATCGCCATCCTCTCGGAGACGACCCTGTCGTTCCTGGGCCTCGGCGATCCGCTGCGCCCGTCGTGGGGATCCACGCTGGACCAGGCGTTCTCCAACGGCGCGGTCTCCGCCGGGGCGTGGTGGTACATCGGCCCACCCGGACTGTGCGTGGTCCTGGTGGTGCTCTCGTTCACCATGATGGGCCGGGCGCTCGAGCAGATCGTCAATCCGCGCCTCGGGGGGCACTGACATGGCCGTGCTGGAACTGGAAGACGTCAGCGTCTCCTACCGGTCCGCCGAGGGTCCCGTCCCGGCGGTCCGCGGGGTGTCCCTGAGCGTCGACACCGGGGGTTCGCTGGGGCTGGCAGGCGAGTCGGGGTCGGGCAAGACCACGGTGACCTCGACGGTCCTGCGGCTGCTGCCCAAGTCCGCGACCGTGACCGGGCGGGTCCTGCTCGACGGCGAGGACGTGCTCACGATGCGGTGGGGACGCCTGCGCGCGGTGCGCTGGGCGACCGCCTCGGTGGTGTTCCAGGGCGCCATGCACGCACTGAACCCCGTGCAGCGGGTCGGCCACCAGATCGCCGAGCCGATCCGGCTGCACGAGAAGTCCGTGTCGGAACCCACGGCCCGCGCCCGTGTGGGGGACCTGCTGGAGCAGGTGGGGCTGCCCGCCCGGGTGGCCCAGTCCTACCCGCACCAGTTGTCCGGCGGGCAGAAGCAGCGCGTGATGATCGCCATGGCGCTGGCCTGCGGGCCGCGGCTGATCGTGGCCGACGAGCCCACCACGGCCCTCGACGTGATGGTCCAGCAGCAGGTGCTCGCTGTCCTGGCCGAGCGGGTCCGGGACCTGGGTCTGGCCATGGTCTTCATCTCCCACGACCTGTCCGTGCTGGCGTCGGCCTGCGACGAGCTCGCGGTCATGTACGCCGGCCAGGTGGTCGAGCAGGGTCCTGCGGACCTGGTGTTCGACGACGCCCATCACCCCTACTCGCGGGCGCTGGGCGGCGCGTTCCCGCGGATCGGGGACCAGCGCTTCCGCTACGCCCCCAGCGGCCTGCCGGGCGACCCACCGTTTCCCGGCGAGGCGCCATCGGGGTGCGCATTCCATCCGCGCTGCCCGGTCGCGCGGGACGTGTGCTCGACCACCGATGTGGAACTGCGGCCCTCCGGCGATCGCCGCTGGTCGTCCTGCCTGTTCGCCCCGGAGGTGGGCTCATGACACAGTCCGTCCTGGAGGCGCGCGGCCTCGAGGTCACCTTCCGCGGTCGGGGCAACCGTTCCGCGCGCGCCGTCGACGGTGTCGACCTGAGCCTGGGGCGCGGCGAGATCGTCGCGCTGGTCGGTGAGAGCGGGTGCGGCAAGACGACCCTGTCGCGGACCCTGCTCGGACTGGAACGGCCCTCGGGTGGCGAGGTCCTGGTCGACGGTCACCCGCTGGCGTACTCGGCCGCGGCGCTCAAGAAGCACCGCCGCAGCGCGCAACTCGTCCTGCAGGATCCCAGCGGGGCGCTCAACCCGCGCCGGTCGGTGTACGAGGCGGTGGCAGAGGGGTTGCGGGTGCACCGGTTCGACGGGGACGAACGAGCCGCGGTCGCGGACGCGCTCGCACGCGCCGGCCTGCGGCCGCCGGAGCGGTTCTTCCTGCGCTACCCGCACGAGTTGTCCGGAGGTCAGCGCCAGCGCGTGGTGATCGCCGGGGCGCTTGTACTGCAGCCGCAGGTGATCGTCGCAGACGAACCGGTGAGCTCGCTGGACGCGTCCGTACGCGGCGAGATCCTCGCGCTGCTGCTGTCCCTGCGGCAGTCCCTCGGGTTGTCCCTGCTGGTCGTCACCCACGACCTCGGGGTCGCGTGGAACATCGCCGACCGCATAGCCGTCATGTACCTCGGACGGATCGTCGAGCAGGGCCCCACCGAGGAGGTGCTGTCGGCACCGAAGCACCCCTACACGCGGGCGCTGCTGTCGGTCGTGCCGGAGATCGACCATGTCGCACCCATCGTGCTCACCGGCGAGCCCCCCGACCCTACGGCGATCCCGGCCGGCTGCCGGTTCCACCCCCGCTGTCCCGCGCTGCGCGACGGCGAGGCACAGGCCGTGGCCGACGACTGCCGCGGCAAGGACCTGCCCATACTGTCCGGGTCGGGCGGGCACGAGGCCGCTTGCTGGCTGGTGGGCGCGCGCTCCGGGCAGTGAGCGGGTCAGGTCGCTGTGATCAGCGCGGCGAGCCGGTCGTGCGGCAACGCCGGCACGGTGAGGCCCCGCCGGCCGGTGGTCGTGGTCGCCGACAGCAGGCTGTCCCACACGGCGGACTCGGTCGCATCGACCGTGGCCTCGAACAGGTCGTCCAGCCGGGATCCGGGCCAGGCGGCGCTCACCGGCGCTGAACCGCGCGGTGTCCGCAGACCGGTGGCCAGGCAGCAGAAGATCTCCCCGCTGCCGTGATGGGCGACCGAACCGCACCGGGCCAGCCCGAGGCCCACCCGCGCGGCGACCCGGCTCGCGGCCGCCGGATCCAGGGGTGCGTCGGTGACGACGACCCCGATGCACGAACCGGCCGGCTGCCGGTGGTGCGCCGCCCACCAGGCCGGCTCGTCGAGCTCCTCCCCCACGACCCGGCCCCGGATCGTCAACTGGTGAGGTGCGCCGAAGTTGGTGAGGAGCACGACCGCGACCGTGGTGCCGTCGGGCAGGACGCGCGACGACGTCCCGATCCCGCCCTTCCAGCCCATGCACACCATCCCCGTCCCGGCTCCCACACAGCCGCTCAGCGCCGCCCGGCCCCCAGCCGGCAGGCCCTCGGCCGCCGAGACCCGTGCCTGCGCCATGGCCTCGGCCACATCCGCATCCGTCACATGCATGGTCCGAGGGTCGTTCAGCCACGAGTCGTCACACTCGCCCACCACCGGGATCACGACCGAGTCCGCGATCCCGGGCTGCTCGGCCATGAGCAACCGGCAGGCGGCGTCGTAGACCCGGCCGACCTGCATCGTGCTGGTCAGGAAGACGGGGGTCTCGGTCACCCCCCACTCCCGGATCTGCAGGCTGCCGGTCAGTTCCCCCGCACCGTTGAGCACCGCCACCCCCGCCGGCACCGGGCTGGCCCACACGTCGCCCCCGGGGTGCACGACCGTCACCCCGGTGCGGGCGATCCCGCCACCGGCCGGCGGGTCGGCGTCATCGCGGATGATCGTCGCGTGCCCCAGCCCCGCACCGGGCACGTCGAGCACGGAGTCGGTGGGACCGGTGGGGAACCGGCCGAAGGGAGCAGCGAGGGGCGGCATGCTGGCATCATGCCGCACATGAGGGTGCCCGTGGTCTGGTCGGAGGACTGCCTGCTGCATGTGCCCGGCGGGGAGGTGTGGGTCGGCGTCCACACGCCCGGGACCGAGCTTCCCGAACGGCTCGAGGCCATCCGGGACTGTCTGACCGCGGGCGGCCACCCGTTCGTCCCGGCGACGGTCCACGGTGACGAGCCGGTACTGGCCGTGCACGACGCCGCCCTGCTCGAGTACCTGGCCCACGCGTACACCGGGTGGGTGGCCGCGGGGTTCCCCGACGATCCGGGACAGGACCGGGTGGTCGGCTACCTGTTCCCCACGCCGGGGTTGTTGGCAGGGCTTCCCCTGCGCACTCCCGCCGCGGCACATGCCCGCGCGGGTCGCTTCTGCTACGACACGATGACCCTGGTCGGCCCCGGGACGTATCGGGCCGCACGTGCGTCGGCCGACGTGGCCCTCACCGCCGTCGACCTGATCCTGTCCGGGACACCGGCCGCGTACGCCGCCTGCCGGCCGCCCGGGCACCACGTCACCCGGGACGCCTTCGGCGGCTCCTGCTACCTGAACAACGCAGCGATCGCGGCCCAGGCACTGCGCTCGGCGGGCCACGACCGGGTCGCGGTGGTCGACATCGATGCCCACCACGCCAACGGGACGCAGTCGATCTTCTACGACCGATCCGACGTGCTGGTGGCATCCGTGCACGTCGACCCCGGCGCGGGCTGGTTCCCGCACTACCTCGGGTACGCCGACGAGACCGGCCGGGGGGCCGGCGAGGGCGCGAACCTCAATCTCCCGCTGCCGGAGGGCACCGGCGACCAGGGGTGGCTGGCCGCCGTCGGGGCCGCGGTCGAGGCGATCGCCCGGTTCGACCCGGGCGCCGTTGTGCTGTCACTGGGGGTGGATGCGGCCGCCGACGACCCCGAGAGCCCGCTGCGGGTCACCGACGACGGATACCACGCGGCAGCCCGGCAGGTCACCGCCCTCGGTGTCCCGGTCGTCGCCATTCAGGAGGGCGGATACCACCTGCCGACCCTCGGGCGGCTCGTGGCGGCCGCGCTGGCCGGCCTCGCCGGCTGATTCTCCCGGTTGTGATCCGTGGGTCCGAGGGTGGTTCGGCTGCGATCCGGCGACCAC
>DAOMFH010000057.1:0-10193 GCA_035429705.1 Actinomycetota bacterium | reverse complement strand
ACGAACCCGATGAAGACCAGCCACTGCACGGAATAGGCGGCGTTCTGCCAGTCCAGCGTGCGCTGGTAGTGGGCCACGTCCCACTGCCAGCCGGCCAGCCGCAGGAAGACCACCGAGATCACCAGGCACAGGATGTGCCAGGGGATCCAGCGCGGCTGCAGGATGAATCTGACCATCAGGTCACTGCTCGCCGGTCATCCTCGGTATCGGCCGGTTCGGCAGGAGTCTGATCGGGGAAATCGACCCGCTTGAGCTGTTTGCGCATCGACCGCATCAGCAGCACGAGGGCCAGGATCAGGACGACGAAGACCACGAAGGCCGCCGTGCCCGGACCGACCGTGCTCGGGTCGGGCAACTCACCTTGCACGGCCACGACGTTCAACACGTCTCGAGTCTACGCGCATCGCACATTTGGGTCGATCCGGGCTTGCGTGCCGCCAGCGTCCCCGCGCGTCAGCGCAGCCCGGCGAACAGGTCGTCCTCCGGCCCGTCGTAGGGCAGCACGCTGAGCGCGAGTTCGAAGTCCTCGGTCGGCCAGACCTCCCGGGCGACGTCCGCGGGCAGGGCGAACCAGTGGCCCGACGGATCGATCTGCGTGGCGTGCGCCCGCAGCGCGGCGTCGCGTACTTCGAAGTAGTCGGCGCAGGGCACGCGGGTCGTGACGCGGTGGCTGTCGTCGGGACGGGCGAGGATGTCCTCGATCCACCCCGCATACGGCGATTCGTAGCCGCGCGCGACCGCGGCCTCGTGCAGCGCGACCACCTTCTGCTTGTGGAACGTCTGGTGGTAGTACACCTTGCTCACCTGCCACAAAGGGGCTGCCTGGGCGACCGCCGCCATGGTCACCTCGTGACACCGGATGTGGTCCGGATGCGGGTAGCCGCCGTGCTCGTCGTAGGTGGTGACGACATGCGGCCGGAACTCGATGATCTGTTCGACCAGCGGGCCGGTCACCTCCTCGAGGTCCAGCGTCGCGAAGCACCCGTCCGGCAACGGCGGCGGCGGATCGCCCTCGGGGAAACCGGAATCGACGAAGCCGAGCCACGTGTGCTCGACGCCCAGGATCTGCGCCGAGCGGGCCATCTCCTCGCGACGAATGGCGGCCAGATGCTCGGGATCGACTTGCAGGCCGGGGTTGAGCACATCCCCGCGTTCGCCGCCGGTGCATGTGACCACCCGTACCCGCACGCCCTCGGCCACGTACTTGGCGGTGCTGGCGGCCCCCTTGCTGGCCTCGTCGTCGGGGTGCGCATGCACGTGCATCAGTCGCAGGCCGTTGTCCACCCGACCACGATACGCACTGCGGCGTGACGCCGGCCGACCGCTGGCGCGCAGCCCCAGATACCCCAACCCTGATGCGCGATCCGGCCCGGCCTGGGCACAATTGGCTCATCCACCCTCCGGTCGTGCCCTCCAGCCAGGCTCGGGCCGGTGGGTTCGTGCATCCAGGAGGAAACAGACGTGACTGCGAGCGAGCCGAAGGTCACTTGGCTGACCCAAGACGCCTACGACCGCCTGACCCAGGAACTCACCGAACGCACCGAGGTGACCCGGGCGAAGATCAGCAAGGCCATCGAACTGGCCCGCGAGGAGGGGGACCTGCGCGAGAACGGCGGGTACCACGCCGCCAAGGAGGATCAGGGCCGCAACGAGGCGCGGATCCGGGCGCTGAAGCATCTGCTCGAACATGCCCGGGTGGGCCGGCCCGAGGACTCCGCCGAGGGGGCGGTCAGTCACGGGTCGACGGTGACCATCGAGTTCCCCGGCGGTGACCAGGAGACGATGCTGGTCGCCTCCCGCGAGGAGAAGGCCCACACCGACCTCGAGATCTGTTCGCCGGACTCTCCGCTCGGCAAGGCCCTGCTGGGCGGGCACGCCGGGGCCGAGGTGACCTATCAGCTGCCGAACGGCCGCAGCATGACGGTCACCCTCGTCGAGGTCCACGACTGAACGCCGGGCGGCACCGACCGGCCGCCCGCGTCACTCCACCGACACGGTGAAGCCGTGGGCCCGCAGGCCGGAGAGCACCTCGGCGGCATGTTCCGGGCCGCGCACCTCCACTTCCACGACCACGGCGCACTCGTCGACGCGCAGCCGAGGATCGACCCGGTTGTGCGAGACGGTCACGACGTTTGCCTTCCGGTCGGCGATCTCGGCCAGGATGGCCTCGAGGTGACCCGGGCGATCCGGGATGAAGGCGGAGATGACCATGTAGCGACGGGCCGCCACCAGCCCGCGCTGCACGATTCGCAGCAGCAGTAGCGGATCGACGTTGCCACCGGACAGCGTGACGACCACCGGCGGTTCGAATGCCCCGGGATGCGCCATCAATGCCGCCACCCCCGCAGCACCGGCGGGCTCGACGACCAACTTGCTGCGCTCCAGGCACTGCACCACGGCCCGGGAGATCTGCTCGTCGTCGACGGTCAGGAAGTCGACACCGGCCCGCGTGATGATCCCGAAGGGCAGTTCACCGGGCCGCGCCACGGCGATGCCGTCGGCCATCGTGTTCATCTGTTCCAGTTGCAGCGGATGCCCGGCGGCGATCGACGGCGGGTAGGAAGCGGCCTGCACCGCTTGCACCCCGACCACCCGCACGTCCGGGACGCCGGCCACTCCCAGACACACCCCGGCCAGCAGGCCACCGCCTCCGGTACAGACCACGACCGTGCGTACGTCCGGCTGCTGCTCGGCGATCTCCAGGCCGACGGTGGCCTGCCCGGCGACCACGTCGACGTGGTCGAAGGGATGGATCAGGATCGCCCCGGTCGCCCGGCTGTGCTCAGTCGCGGCCACCAGCGCCTCGTCCACCGTAGTGCCGGCGAACCGAACCTCGGCGCCGTACCCGATGGTCGCCTCGATCTTGGGCAGCGTCGCGCCCTCCGGCATGAAGATCGTCGAACGCACGCCGAGCATTTCGGCCGCCAGTGCGACGCCTTGCGCGTGGTTGCCGGCGCTGGCGGCCACCACACCCCGGGCCCGTTCCTCGTCGTTGAGCTGCGCGATCCGGTTGTATGCGCCGCGCATCTTGAAGGAGCCGGTGCGCTGCAGGTTCTCGCACTTGAGGTACACCGGCCCGCCCACCAGGTCACTGAGCCAGCGCGCCGGCAGCATGGGTGTGTGCACGACGATCCCGGCCAGCCGGGACTGCGCCTGCGCTAGCGTCTCCGCGGTTATCACAGCGTCTCCTCGTCCGACGGCTGGGCGAGTTCGGCAAGCATCCGGCGCACCTCCCGGGTCATGGGGTCGTCCTCCGCGATCCTGCGCGGACGAACGGCCCGGTGGTGGCCGACCACTGCGCGCGGCCCGGCCCCGAACGCGACCACGGTCGCGGTCTGCTGATGCAGGCACGCGACGCCGTGCAGCGACCCGAACTCGCCGTCGGAGAAGAACCCCGCCACCGGCACGTCGAGACGCGCGCTGGCCACCGCGGCGTCGTGGTCCCGGCTGCCGAACATGAACCTGCCCCGCGATGTCGCAGCGAATAGCAGCGCACCCTGCAGCCGCGTGCCCATGCGCGCGGCCACACCCTCGAGCATCACATTGAGATCCTCGTCCGCGGCGGCCTCGTCACGCACGTGGAACTGCACCGTGGCCCCCACCGGAACCGGCGCCGACACCTGCAGCGCGCCCCGCTCCCCCTCCGCGGGCTGGAAGTCATGGATGACGAAGTCACCCATCCCCGGGGCCTCGTCGTCCACAGCCACCCCGAGGTGCATCCCGGACAGCGCCTGGGAGTGCTCCGGCTCGTCGAGCGCGGCCACGACCTCCTTGGCGCGCAGTGCGGCCGGGACACCGGCCACGGACCTGAGCAGGAATCCCTCCGACTCGGTGACTGTGAGGATCGGCCCCACCGGCCGGCATGCCGGACTGGACGCCGAGACGATCTCCGCGTGCCCACCGATCATGACCCCGACCGCGCCGCGCCCGTGGATGCGGCCGTCCAGCAGGAATCTCGTCGCGCGCGCCGCGGCCGGCCCGGAGGCCACCGCACCGACCACCGGCAGACCGTCGAGCAGAACCTCCGAGTGGGCCGCGAAGTCCGCGGCCGGGAAGGACCACGGGTCGGTGAGCAACAAGGCCACGACATCGTCGCGGCGCCGGCCCGGCAGGCCAACCACCTGATTGCCGTCCGGGCCGCCCATCACCTCCAAGTGGAAGGAGCGGGCCCGCAGGCCGGGGACACGTGCCGTCCAGACCGCGACAGCGGGTACACCGTCGGCCGCCTGCCCGGCGGCGATCACCCCGGCCGCGGACGTTCCGAGGACCGTGGCCTCGCCCAGGTGCGCATGGGCGGCCAGCAGCGCCTGCTCGGCCTCCTCCGAGTCCCGGGCCGTGACGAACACGAACGCGAGGTTGGGGGCCGATCCCAGTCGCAGCAGAGCGCCCTTCACGGCCTTGCGCGCCAGTGCCGCCATGTCCACGGGTCCCGGCCCGTCAGCCACTGCGAGTCCCTCGCCCACCAAGCCCACCGAAGCATTGTGACCGATGCCGTCCCGGAAGCCCGGCACCGGATGCGCGTGCCGCGGTCCCGCCGTCGTCCGAGTCAGGTGCGCCTGCGCCGAGACGATCAGGGCCGGGGACCAAGGACCGGGGAGATCCGGTCGGCTTCCGGCGGCCGGCCGACTCGGTCCAGGATGCCCTCGTACTCCGATCCGATCAACCGCTCCGACAGCAGTGCATGCCACTCGCCGAGGTCGTAGGAACTGGCGCGACGGCCCTCTTGGGACCTGCGCCCGGCCAGGGCCGCGATGTAGACCTCGGCGAACTCGTTCCACATGTCAGGGGTCGTCAGCAGTTCGGCTGCCACTTGTGCCAATGACGTCTCGCGCGCGGCGACCCAACCGTCCCCCCTGCGCGTCCAGCCGTGGCGGGACTCCCATCGCAACAACTGCGCGCAGGCTCGCTGTGTGAACTCGCTGGGCCCGTACACCGCTCTGGTCCGCAGCCAAAGGGCCCGGACGGCATCCGAGACCACGAACCGGGCGGCCTCGACCGGGTCCTCCGACCGGAAGTAGTCGATCCGGCCCATCTCCAGGGCCAGATCGATCATCACGGTCAGCGCGGATGCTCCCGCCCGCACCGACTCCTCATCCTCGCTGCGCAGGGCTTGCAGGCAACGACCGACGAGGTCCCGGAAGGTGAATCGCCACCGGGAGCGCGCCTTCGGCGAGACGCGCCGGTCGCCTGCCAGGTACGCCCCGGCCCGGGCCAGCGCCGCGAACTCGTTGACGTCCTGCAGGACGGCATCCGGGTCCGGCTGTGCGGGATCCGCAGTCCGTGGCGTTGACACTCCCAGGGCGCCCACGACGCGTTCGCGCACCTGGCCCCCACCGCGCCAATAGAGCGTCCAGAGGGCCTTCTTCAGCGCCGCGTCGTTCATCCCGGCGAGAAGGTCGTAGAACTCGTCGCGATTCAGCCGTTCCTGCGCCACAGTTCCACCGTAGAGGCATCCGGGCCACGAGTTGGGCCACCGCGACCGGTGGGCTCGTCTGGCCGTCATCGGATGACCAGGATCGCACCGGAATACCCACCTGCCTATTATCGTTAGCATAGGTAATGAAAATGATCAGGATGACCACCGACCCCAGGGGGACCGATGAGCGGGGAAGCCCCAGATCTGCGGATCGCCGTGATGCGCCTGGCCAGACGCCTGCGCACCGAGCGCACCAGCGATGCCCTGACCCCCAGCCAGATGGCGGTGCTGGGGACACTCGTGCGGGAAGGACCCCGCTGCCCGGGGGAACTGGCCGCCGCGGAACGGGTGCGCCCGCCGTCCATGACCCGGATCCTCAACAGCCTGCAATCAGCCGGACTGGTCGATCGGACCCCGCATCCGCACGACGGCCGGCAAGTCCTGTACGACGTCACCGACGTGGGGCAGGCACTGGTGCAGCGGGACCGCCGGCGGCGCGACCACTGGCTGGCGCAGAGGATGGCACGACTGACCCCCGAACAGCGGCAGGCACTGGACGCGGCGGTGCCGATCCTCAACGATCTGGCTCTGGACTAGCGCGCACGTTCTCCGCACTGCGGGTGCCCGCCTACCGCCGGTACGCCGCCGGGGCGCTGGGCTCCAACGTCGGGACGTGGATGCACCGCATCGCGCAGTCCTGGCTGGTGCTGCAGGTCACCGGGGACGCCCGGATGCTGGGACTGGTGGTCGCCGCGCAGTTCGCCCCGATGCTGTTCCTCGCACCGTATGCCGGGGTCCTGGCCGACCGGCACGACCGCCGCAGACTCCTGCAATTGACCCAGGTCGGCATGGGCCTGCAGGCCCTCGCCCTCGGGGTGCTCACCCTGGCCGGCCAGGCGACCGGCCCGCTCATCCTCGTGTTCGCCGCCATCCTGGGACTGGTCAGCGCCTTCGACGCGCCCGCCCGGCAGTCCATCGTCTCCGACCTCGTACCCCCCGACCAGGTGGTCAACGCCGTGGCGCTGAACAGCGCCAACTTCAATGCCGCCCGCCTGGTGGGACCGGCCGTGGCGGGGCTCATGATCGCCGCCTGGGGAACGGGCTGGGTGTTCCTGGTCAATGCGGCGACCTTCGCCGCGATGTACCTGGCACTGGCCGGCATCCACTTGACCGCCACTGGTGGGAGCCGGCAATCCGGCGGCCTGCGGGACGGACTGGCCTACGTACGCAGACGCCCCGACCTGTGGTTCGTCATCGCCACCGCCGGCGGCGTCGCGATGCTGGTGTTCAACTTCCCCATCACGATCGCCCTGATGGTCTCCGACGAGTTCGGCGCGGATGCCCGCGGGTACGGCACGCTGGCCTCCCTGATGGCGGTGGGTTCCCTGACCGCCGCGCTGGTCCAGGCCCGGCACCCCCGGACCGATCCGCGCCTGGTCGCGCTGGCCGCGGGGGCGGCCGGTGTCACGACCGGGGTGGCCGGCCTGATGCCCTCCATCCCGACGTTCGCCGCGGCCCTGGTCGCATGCGGCGCCGCATCCATGGCCATGATGACCAGCGCCAACGCATACCTGCAGACCCACACCGACGCCGATCACCGCAGCCGGGTGATGGCCCTGTACATGGCGGTCTTCTTCGGCACCACGCCGGCCGGCGCACCGCTGGTCGGGTTCGTCGCAGACGATTTCGGACCCCGCGCCGCGCTGGTCCTGCCAGCCGCGATCAGCCTGGTGCTGACCGCTGCGCTCGTCGCCGCTTACGTGTTCACCGGTCGCCGCGCCGCCCCGAGCAGCAGTCCGGCGGCGGCCAGCACCGCGCCGAGCCCCAGCAGGTAGAGCGGCAGCTGCGCGGGGATGCCCAGGTGCACGGTGATGCCGAGGATGCGCGACAGGCCCAGCGGCAGCAGCGCCATCTGATCGTTGAACGTCGTGAGCGCCGCCTCCAGCCCGGACCCCTGCAGCAGGGCGCCCAGCGCGATCACCGGCACTGCCACGGCCACCAGCACCCGGCCCAGCGCCCTCAGCCGCCCACAGCCGTAGCCGGTCCGCAGCACCACGTAGGTCACCCAGAACAGCCAGAGGAACGCGGCGAAACTCGCCGTCACGTAGACGTCCCGGAACGATGCGTCGGTCCAGAAGCGATACCAGTAGAGCAGCGGTCCGCGGATGACGACGACCAGGCTGAGCAGCAGCGTCTTCACCAATAGCGCACCCCCGACGCCCGCGTACAACGCGAAGGGGTCACGGCCGCGGATGAGCACCCGCGCGGTGAGTGCGAACAGCGCCAGGCAACCCAGTGTGGCCAGCAGATACGCCCAGGACAGCCACCCGGAGAACGCACCCCGGCTGAGCACCAACAGAACCGCTGGCAGCAGCCACACCAGCCACCGGCCCGCTCCGGCCACCGGTGGACTCTCCCCCAGTCGCCAGGGCCGCAACGCCCCGAGCCACAAGCCCCGGGTCGCGGCACCGATGGCCGTGCCTCGCCACCTGCGGCCGGGCCACGCGCCCAGCACCCAGATCGCCACGATGCCGAGAATCACGACAGCCGTGGCGATCTGCGACGACCTGGTGCGTTCGGCGTGCGCGAAGCCGGCGTCCACCGCGAAGAACTCGTAGGCGGGGGTGTCCAGGTCCTGCCGGTACCGCGCCAGGTGCCCGGCGACCGCGGCCTCGTACCCGGCCTTCTCCCGCTGCCAGGCCGCCCAGTCCGCGCTCTCGCCGGAGTCCAGCCAGTCGTAGTAGGACAGGAACGCGGCACGGAAGGCGCCGAGCGTGGCGAACAGGTCCGTCTCGTACTCCAGCGAGTGGATCAGGCGATCCCGCAGCACGGGGTCCTTCCACTTCGCGGGATCGGTCGCCCGCGCCTGGGCGAGCATTGCCTCGGCGCCGCGCTGCGCCTCCAGCGCACCGTCGACGGCCTCCTGGATCCGCCCGCGGGAGGCGTGGTGGATGACGCTGAGCGCGGCGCTGTCCCCGCTGACCAGGTCCCATTCGAAGATCCACATCATCGGCGGGGGTTCCAGGCCGAGGGCCAGCACCCGCTTGTCCGCGTAGGGCTCGATGTACAGCCCTTGTTTGGCGACTTGTCTGGAACGCGCGAAGATCTCCTGGATCGTGGCGATGGTGGCCGGGTCCTCGGTGAAGTTCTGCACGATCCAGTCCCGGTTGACCTTGCCGAGGTCGGTGTTCCGGTCCCACGCCAGCCGGCCGGTCGCGTACACGTCGAGGTCGTACAGTTGCCAGAACCCGGTCTTCAGGTACAGCGACATCGGACCGGCCCGCCACGGCCCGCCGTCCTGGGTCCAGACCCACACCCCCCGGATGTTCGGGTTCTGCTGCTCGAAGTCCTGCAGCGCCACCTGGTGGTCGGCGGACAGGTAGTTGGGGAACGAGCTGAACGCCTCGAACTCCCGGCGGGACTGGAACTCCACGATGCGCGGCTGGTCGCCCTGCTCGAGGGTGGGGTTCAGCGGCAGCCAGGAGTAGAAGTCCCCCATCGTGAACTTGGTGACCACCACCAGGTTGTCCGCCGGGATTCCGGCGAGCACCGTGTCGTAGGACTGCGGGTTGGTGTGCATGTCGCCCACCTCACCGACGCCCACCGACCAGGTGCGGAAGTAGATGGTCTTGTCGTACTCCGCTGCGGTCGCAGTGAACTCCGTCAGCATGGTGCGCACCGAGTCGACGGTCGTGACCGCCAGTGTCGAGAAGTAGTCCCAGCCGGGTGCGTTGTACACGCTGCCCGCCTCACCGATGCGGATCATCAGGCCGTCGACGAAGGGCAGCTTCTCGAAGAACTCCGCCAGGCCCGCCCGGTACAGCTCCCACAGCCGGGGGTCCTCCACGTCGAACCCGCCGAGTTCGCGCTCCACGTACTCGTTGAGCGGCCCGGAATTCGCCAGCATGTCGGTCTTGAAGACCAGTTGCATCCCCATGTCGTCGGCGTACTTCCACATGCGGCCGAACTGCTCGACCATCGCATCGTGGCGCGCCCGGTACGGACTGTCCGCGGGGTACACCTCGTAGCCGTCGCCGACCTTGTCGAAGTTGACGTACTCGAGGAATCCGCTGACGACCACCCCGTTGTAGCCGTACGCCCGGAGGTGGTCGATGTAGTCGTGCCACTCGCGGGTGACCCGCCGCATGGCCGCGGGGTCCACCCACGGCGGTTCGGACAGGACGACGCCGGCGAACTGCCGGGAGTTGTGCGAGTAGTCGTCCTGCGCGGCCCAGGCCCGTGGGTCCGGTTCGACGCCCACCGCGCCGTAGTCGGCGAACCGCTCCTCGAGGTCCGGCACCACCGTCCGGCCCGCCAGATCGGGCAGGCCGGCACCGGCGGCGAGCGCATCCGCGGCGGCCAGCAACCCGTTGGCCATACCCTGGCGCCCGGCACCCTTGACCCCGGCGGCGGACAGCCGGTAGCCCTGCGCCGGCAGGTCGTCATCGGTCACCGTGAAGTCGGCCCGGCCGGTGACGATCCGCGGGCGCTTGCCGGTGGCCTGCCCCACTGAGTCCCGGAACCGGTCGACGGCCATCACCAGCAACGGATCCTGCCGATACCCGGCCGGCATGCCCACAGTGGCGATGGCCGGCATCGGCTCGGCCGCGGCGGGCTGTGCCACCGGGACCCGTCCCCGCAGCGGCAGCTCCTTGGTGGACAGCGACAAGGCCAGCATCCCGTCCACCCCGGTGGCGACGCCGAGTCCCAGCAGCAGCGCCACCATCGCGTAGATCAGCGACGCCAGCCACCACCGGCGCCGGGTTGTCATGCCAGC
>DAOMFH010000056.1:0-10205 GCA_035429705.1 Actinomycetota bacterium | reverse complement strand
GGACTCCAGGCCATGTCCGCAACTCCCAGATCCGTCCCGGCGACCCACCTGAGGCGCCGGCCGGTCCGCACGTCGTAGATGCCGATCCGCCCCGGCCTCGAGGCGAGTGCGACCTTGGTCCCATCCGGGCTCAGGGCCAGGGTCCAGGCGCGGTCCAACCCGGAGAAGTCCCGCTGTTCGCCGGTCTCCAGGTTGACGACCCGGACCGATCCGGAACCGCCATCCCCGGCTGCGAGCACCGAACCGTCGGCGCTGAGTTGCGGAGACCAGATATCCGCCGGTGACGTTGGGCTCTCCACCCGGCCGATCTCCTTGCCGGTCCGTGGATTCCAGGCGACGGCGGCACCGTCGTCCCCGGACGTTGCGACTGTCCCGTCGGCGGCGACGAACACGTCGTTCACATCCACGTCGTGGCCGACCCAGGACCGGATCAGCTCGCCCGTCGCGGCATCGCGAATCTCCACCCGTCCGGACTGCTCTGGTCCCTCCGGGACGAAGAAGGATCCGTCGGGACTCCACGCCAGGGTCCCTCCCACACCGGGGAACACATTCACCGCCCGGTCGGAGGCGACCGCCTTGTGCAGCGCCTCTTCCGCTTGTGGCAGAACGGTCCCGTCAACCTCGCGAGTGGTCCTGACGGCCTGTGTGGCAAGCAGGATGCCGAGTTCGGCATCCTCATCCAGGACAGCGGTGGCGGACGAAGCCAACTCACGTGCCGTGGCCACCCTGGCCTCGCGCTTGGCCTGATCCTGTGCGTGGGTGGCATGACCTTCGGCGCTCCAGGCCACGACCCCCGCAACCGATGCAACAGCCAGCAGTACCGCACCGCCGCCCAGCAGCCATCGCAACCGCCGGTTCTGCCGCGCGCTCGTGGCGGCCCGCTCCTCAGCGTCGTGCCGCTCGGCGTCGAGATGTCGCTGTCCCGCCTCGAGGAAGTCGCGTTCGACACCTGTTACCTCATCGGGTGCTGCGAGCATCAGCTCAATCCCGGCCGCCAACCGTGTGCCTTGCCACACCTCACCCGCGTCGCGACCACCCTGTGCCCAATCGGCAGCGGCTACGGCGAGGCGCGCCCGAACCCGCTGTGCCTGCGCCTGCTCGTCGAGCCAGCCGCGCAGGCGCGGCCATTCGCGGAACAGTGCCTCATGGGCTACCTCCGCCCACCCGGCGCTGACCGTCAGCAGGCGGGCATCTGCCAGTTGCTCCACCACGGCACCCATCCTGGGGTTGGGCAGGGCGTTGAGTTCGTCCAGTGACACCCGACGCCGGGTCACCGCTTCGCCATCCCCGTCGGCCGCCAGGCGCAGCAGCAGCACCCGAGCAGCCGCCTGGCCGTCGGCATCCAGCGCAGCGTAGGCGCCCTCGGCCAGATGTGCCACGGCCGCGCGCAGGCCGCCGCCGGCACTGTATGCCGCAAGTGTGAGATGGCGGCCGCGACGACGGGCCCACAGTCGGGTCAAGGCCGTCGAGAGCAATGGCAGGGACCCGGGCTGACCCACGGCGTCGTCGACGATGGCGTCGACCAGCCCCACGTCGAGCAGCAGGCCGCCCCGGGCGGCGGGTTGCTCCACGGCACGCCGCAGTTCCGCAGCACTCGGGGCTCCCACGAGTAGGGTGGCGTCGGCCAGGGCGGCGGTGAGTTCGCCGAGGTCGGCAAGCCGGCCGACGTGGTCGGCCCGGATCGCCAGCACCACAGTGCACGGGGAGTCGGTGTCGATCAGGCCTCTGATCTCCGCCAGGAATGCCTCACGCTCGGCTGGCTCGCCACAGACCGTCCACAACTCCTCGAACTGGTCGATGACGATGACGACGCGGTCCCCGGTGTCCCCTCCGAAGACGGCGGCATGGAGCAACCCGGCGACCCGATCCGGCGGTGGCTGGGCCCGATTCAGGCAGACCCGCACGAGTTCGCGCATCGGATGTGCGCCGGGCCGCATCAGCAGCGGTCGCCATCCCTGGCTGCCGGGCAGGGCGCCGGCGTCGAGGCTCGCGAGCAGCCCCGCCCGCAGCAGTGATGACTTGCCACTGCCGGACGCACCCACCACGCAGACGAACCGGTTGCTGGAGACCCTGGTCAGCAGGTCCGCGACCAGTCGCTCACGCCCAGCGAACCAGGGTGCGTCCGCCACGTCGTAGGCCGCCAGTCCCTTCCAGGGGCAGACACCGGACTCGATGGGCGCCGCGTGTTCTATAGCCTCCTGATATGCGGCGACGCCGGCACGCAGGGCGTCACGGGCCTCCGTCAGGGCGATCTGGACATGTTCGGTGCGGGCCGCGGCGCCGGATACTGTGTCTGCGGCCAGTGTGCGGGCCATGTCCCGGGCCGCGTCATGGACCGGTCCGGGCCACCCCTGTGTCGAGGCGTGCACCTCGGCCAGCGCCTCCGACGCCGTTTCGCCGTCGACGTACCCCGACAGGATCACGCGGATGTCCTCGCTGCTGAGCGGTTGGAGGTCGACTGTGATGTCCGAGGGCCCCGTCTGACGCGGAAGTGCAAGTACCAGTCGTAGTGCCGGGGTGTCGGATCCGAGCGGGGAGAGCTCCACAGCCGGTTCACCTCGCCTGTCATCGACCACCAGCACCGGTCCAGGGGAGCGGGTATGGGCGTCGCCCCCGCTGTCGTCCGCCATTGCCACGGGGATATTCGCATCCGCGAGTTCCGTGGCGAACTGCGCCGCCAGCCGACCCACGCCGGCGCCCCGGGGTCCGCGCACGAGCACAGTCAGCGCAGTGCCGGATGTGAGGACTCGTTCCCACGCCGACCGCAGGCTGGCCAACTCCTCTGCTCGGCCCAGGAACGGACCCGCTGGTGGGACGAGGGCGTCAGGCAGCAACATGGTGGGGGAGGGTCCGTCGAGCACCCTGTCCTGGGCAAGGACCAGTTCGTGCAGGCGGCGCAGTTCAGGCCCCGGACCGACGCCGAGGGTGTCGGCGAAGTTCCGCTGGGCCCGCGCGTAGGCGTCGAGCGCTTCGACCGGCCGGCCCGACCGGTACAGGGCCAGCACGAGCAGAGTCCAGAGACGCTCGCGCAGCGGCTCATCCCGAACAAGACCTTCCAGCTCGCCGACGGCGTCGCGGGCGAGTCCGAGGTCCAGGTCAGCCGCGATGCGGTCCTCGAGAGCCAGCAGGCGCAACTCGTCAAGGTGGCGGGACGCGCGGCTGCCGATGGCGGTCGACTCCAGTCCGAGGTAGGGCCGCCCCCGCCACAGTGCCAACGCTGCCCGGAGTGTGTCGGCCGCTGCCGTGACATGCCCCTCCTGGTAGGAGCGCCGACCGCGGTCGACGAGGTTCTCGAACCGACACGCGTCGACCCACTCCGCGGGGATGGCCAGGCGGTAGCCGCCAGGATCCGTGCGCAGATATTCAGGGTGGCCGTTTCGTCCCGGCTCGAGGATCCTCCGAAGGTTCATGACATGGTTCTGCAACGCCTTGGGGGCCGTGCGGGGCGGTCGCTCACCCCAAAGGGTGTCGATGAGGTCATCCGTGCTGACCGTGTTGCCGACGCAGGCTGCCAGATGACCGACCAGGGCTCGTTCCTTTGCACTTGCCAGGGCGATGCTTCCGCCGCTCGTCCGCACCTCGATCGGCCCGAGCACCTCAATGGACACCGGGCCGCGATCCTGCACGCGTGCGTCCGCCGGCATGACCTCTCCGTCCGCTGCCCAAAGGGTAGCCAAACCTAACCCAGTAAGGAATCGGTCAGACGGCGGTCTTCGGCGCCGCGAGTCAGGGCGCGGTCGCCGTGCGGCCCTTGCGTGTTCGCGGGCGTGGTGGGGGACGCGGCGCGCACGTGTTGCCCGGCTGCGGGTTCGTCTCGCGAGTGGCGCGCCGTTGGGGTTTGACCCGCTTCGCCAACCAGCAACTGTGCGGCAGTCGTGAATCGCGTCCGGCAACTCGCGACATCCGCACAGGGACTGGCAGGAGCCCCGGCGGTCACCCGATCCTTCGCGCCCGGGTCGTTCGCTGACTACCGCCGTGGCCTTGCACGATGATGGCATTCCAGCGTGAGGAGTCAAGCATGAGTGAACAGCCCGCACAACGCGCACTGGCAGCCGTCACGGGCACCGGGATCGATTTCCGGGCGACCGTGCACGGGCCGGTCTCCAGCCTCGAGCAGGCGGCCGCGGCCAGGGGCCTCACGCCGGGTCAGGTGCTCAAGTCCATCGTTGTGCGTAGATCAGCCGACGACTACCTGTTCGTGCTGGTGCCTGGGGGACGGACCATCGACTGGCCGAAACTACGCGCGCTGCTGGGGGTCAACCGGGTGTCCATGCCGGATGCGGACACCGCACTGGAGGTTACCGGCTACGTGCGCGGGACAATCACGCCGTTCGGTTCGAAGCGGGCACTGCCGGTGATCGCGGACGAGGCCATCCCCAGCGGTCTTGTGTCGATCGGCGGCGGTGCCGCGGGCACGGCGTTCACCGTGGACTCCGCCGAACTGGTCCGCGCGCTCGCGGCGGAGGTGGCCGACGTCACCCGTCCTGAGTGAGGGCGCACCGCGGCGGCGTGTCTGGCACCGGAGAGGCGGACTGGGGCACACTGTCGGGGTGTCCGGGTCGCCGCCAGTTCGCAGACCGGGTCCCATCCGCAGGGGACTCGGCTCATGAACGATGGACGCGCCGCCGCGGGCCCCTCCGGGATCCTCACGCCTGATCAGCGGCCCAGGGTCTTCATCAGTTCCACCCTGGTCGAGATGGCCCCCGAACGGGTGGCGGCCCGGCGCGCGGTCGAGAGCCTGGGGCTCATCCCGGTGATGTTCGAACTCGGGGCGCGACCGCATCCGGCCCGGTCGCTGTACCGTGCCTACCTGGCGCAGAGCCATATCTTCATCGGCCTCTATGCGCAACGCTATGGATGGGTCGCGCCCGGGGAGGACATCTCCGGGCTGGAGGACGAGTACCGCCTGTCGGGGGGACTCCCTCGGTTGGTCTACCTGCGCTCCGACGACGAGCGCGAGGAGCGTTTGGAGGCGCTGCTGGACCGGATCCGGGACGATGACACGGTCAGCTACCGCGCGTTCAGCGATGCCGACGAACTGGAGCGGTTGCTGCATCAGGACCTCGCCGTGGTGCTGGCCGAGCGTTTCCTGGTCGGTGGCCCGGCACACCCGGGAGGCGAGGTGCCCCGACGTCCCACGACGAAGTATCAGCTGCCGCATCCGCTGACCGGTCTGATCGGCCGTAGCACCGAGGTCATCGAGATCGGCCGGCTGGTCGAGGGCGCCAGCAGGCTGGTCACGCTGGTGGGTCCCGGCGGGATCGGCAAGACCCGGCTGGCGCTCGAGGTCGGGCAGCGGGCCCGGTCGGCCGGGCGCGACGTCGCGTTCGTTCCGCTGGACGCGGTCCGCGATCCCCTGGCTGTCCTCCCGGCCGTCGGTTCGGCTCTGGGTATCGCGCTGGACGCATCGGTGCCGCCGGCTGAAAGCCTCGGGCGGGCACTGCGTGACCGCGACCTCCTGCTCATCCTGGACAACATCGAACAGGTCGTCGCCTGCGGGCCCGACATCGCGGCGCTGCTTCAGGCCGCCCCGCGGTTGACAGTCCTGGCCACCAGTCGGGCTCCGCTGCGGGTCCGCGGCGAGCAGCAGGTGCCGATCGGCCCATTGGCGGTCCCCGGCGACGACGCGCGCGACCTGGAGGAATTCGCGGCCGTGCAGTTGTTCGTCGAGCGGGCCCGGCAGGCCCGACCGGCCCTTGCCCTGGACGACCCCGCGGACGCTGCTGCAGTGGCTGAACTGACCAGGCGGCTGGAAGGGATCCCGCTGGCCCTGGAACTGGTCGCCGCGCGCACCGGGGTGCTTTCCCCGCGCGCGCTGCTGGAGCACATGGGTTCGGTGCTGGACTTGCGCGGGGGTACCGCGGACATGCCGCAGCGGCAACGGACACTGCGGGACACCGTGGCCTGGAGCGAAGCGTTGCTACCGGACAACGAGCGCCGGCTGCTGGCCGAACTCGCGGTGTTCGAAGCGCCCTGGACGCTGGCCGATGCGCTGGCGGTGGCGGGCCCGCAAGCCGGTGACGTGGTGGACGGGGTGGCGGATCTGGTCGAGCAGAGCCTGGTGTACCCGTCGACCCGGCCCGGGGGTGAACCGCGCTTCCGCCTGTACGAAGCGGTCCGGGCCTATGCCCGTCAGGGGTCCGACGAGTTGGCGGAGGGGACTGCGGCCCGGTACATCGCTCGCATGGTGACCGTGATGCGCGAACTGGATGTCGGTTTCCGGTCGGCCGAACACGATCGATGGCGCGATGAGTTCCAACTGCTGTGGCCCGACCTGCGGTCGGCGCTGGCCCTGGCCCTTGAGCGCGAGCAGGTGGTGCCCGCCACCCATCTGTCCCGGGCCTGGGTGGGAATGTGGATGGAGGGCAGACTGCCCGAGATCGAGCCGCTCATGCGCGCGGGCATGGACCTGGCGGATCGACTCGAGCCGCCCAACCACGGCGACATGGTCCTGGCCGGTGTCGGTCTGACCTTCAACATGGGCGACTACGAAACGGCTCGGTCGCTGATATCCCGCATCCGGGGCGGGCTGTCCGTGCAGTCCGAGGACGAGGAGCTGCCGGGCACCCTCGAGTTGTACGAGGGCTACCTGGCGGCCGGAGAGCAGGACTTCGCCGATTCCGAGCGGCACCTGGTCGAATCGGTCCGACTGCTCGGACAATGCGGGCCGGGTGGGGGATGGATCGAGGCCTTCGCGCACAACGGCCTGGGTTCGCTGCTGCTCCTGCGCGGTGACCTGGCGGGTTTCCAGCAGGAGATGAAGCGATCCGGTGAACTGGGCCGGCGATTCGGCAATGTCGCGGCACAGTTGCAGAGCCTGGTCTTCCCGGCCGCCGCACTGATCCAGCTCGGGCGTCAGGACGAGGCGCAGCGGATGCTCGGTGAGGCCGCGGACCTGGTGCAGCGATATCCGTACTACGAGGCGAACGCGTACTGCGTGGAGGTGGCCGGCGCCTGCGCACTGCAGCGGGGCGACGCCGCGGCTGCGGCCCGTGCGCTGGGCATGGCCGATGCCCTGCGCGACGTCGTGGGTGCGCGGGTCTGGCCCATGCTGGCGGTCATGCGGTCCGGCATCGAACAGGCCGTGCGGGCCGAACTCGACGATGACACCTACCGCGCGGAACTGGCGGCGGGCCGGGAGATCGATCTGCTGACCCTGGCCGACGTGGTGCGCCAGTTGGTGGGCCAGGGCGAGCGCTGACGCCTGGCACGCAGACCCGGGCCATGGACAGCTGTCGCACCCTTCTGTCACTGTCGGGACGTCGGCTTCACCACGGGAGGCGTTCATGGGCGCACAACAGGTTCCCGGAGTTCTGGAGATTCGCGTCCATGGGGTTTCGGGCACCCCGCCGCAGGACATGCTCGGCGTGGCCGCTGCCGACGTGGGTCAGGTGGCCGGCGACGAACTGACCGGCCTGTACCGCTGCCGTCCGCCGAGCACACCGTACGGGGTGAGGGTGCCACCGTATGTCGCGGTCGAGGCGTACTCCTGGGGTGCTTTGACATCCGGGGCCGCTGGCTTCCTGGGCTGGGTGCGCCGAGCGGCGTGGCTGACCCTGCTTCCGTTCGCCCTGGCCAACATGGCGTACTGGGCACGCCCCGAGCTGGAGGTCGACTCAAAGGCTCGCCGCGCCAGCGCCGTCGTGCTGCGGGTCGCGGGTCTGCTGCTGACCCTGCTACTCGTGGCCGGCTGCTGTCTCATCGGGATCGACCTGGTGGCATGGCAGTGCCTGCGGGGCGGGAGTCTGGTCTGCCCGACCCTGCCGTCAGTTCTGCACTTCATGGAGCAGCCACCGTGGGACGCGGTGTCCCGCCGGGTCCTGGTCGGCTCGATGCTGCCACTGGTGGCGCTGGCCGGGGTGGGATTCCTGTCGCGGCGCTCGCTGGCCCGCTACGAGGCGTGTGCCCCCAGCGAGCCGCCGAGGGGACGCGGCGAGTTCGTGCTGCGCCGCGAACGGATGTGGAACGGCACGGACCGGACGCTGCGGTTGCACAAACTGCACCTGGCCGGCGGGATGAGTGTGGTGATCATCTACGGCAGCCTGGCGCTGGGTGCGTTCGGCGGATCATCCCCGCAGGTCCTGCTGGCCGCACTCGGGTCGGCCGCCACCCTCGCGCTGATCGGGGTGATCGTGGCCGTGGGAATGGGGTATGAGGACGGGATCGAGTTCCCCGGGGTTCTCCGCGGCGGCACCGGGCGGGGCCGACGCCTGGCCCGGTTCGTGCGGATCGTGGTCTGGGCCCTGTTGGCGTGCTACCTCGTGCTGCTCTTCTGTGCCAAGGACCTGGACCGGGTCGTGCGCCCCGGTGATCTGCGCGGTCACAACCTGGTCGTGGGTGTTCTGCTGCTCCTGCTGGTGGCCACCGTGGGGTGGCTGGTCTTCGCGGCGGATCACCCCTGGTGGTCGCTGCTGGCGCCGGTGGGGTTGATGGCCGCGGCCGTCGCGGCATTCGCCCGGTGGTGGCCGGTGGCAGGCCTGCTGCTGGTAGTCCTGGCGTTGCTCGGATGGGGCCTGAAACGCAAGGCCGCCGACCAGGACAGAGCATGGGCGTGGGGCGGGTCGGGTGCCGCCGTGCTGCTGGGTGCGTCGGTCTGGGTGGCCGCGATCTTCACGACCTCGACGGTTGTGCTGACCGCGGACTGGCTCAACGGGGGTGAGCGATCGGTCGCAGATCTGCAGGCCGGGTTCCGGGCTGCGGAGTCGCCGGGTGCGCGCGCGGCCATGCTGCAAGCCCAGAATCCCGACCTCTACGCGACGGGGAAAGTGGTGGTCAGCGACGGTGTCGTGAGCATCGACAACGGTGCGGTCACCGTCCACTCGGGCACGGTGACCGCCGACTCGATGCGGTCGGTACGTGCGGTGGAGGGAGTGCGGCACCGGGTTCCGGGGCTGGACGTCGTGTCCGGGCAGGTGCGGGTTGCGGATCCGCCGCTCACGCTGGTCGACAGTTGTGTCGGACCGGCTGATGCCGGCGTGCCCACTTGCGCCGAGGCCCCGGGCCCGGCGGGAGCGGCAGATCCAACCGGCGAGTTCGTCGCCTCCGCGACTGTCGAGGTGTCCGGGCCGCTTCGGCTGCAGGCCGCCGGCGACGCACCGCCGGTGCACCTTCGCACGTCGACGATTCCGCAGGAGCCGCTGATCGTCCCGCAGGTACTCATCTGGGTCGCGTCGGCAGTCCCGGTCTGGCTGATCGCGATCACGCTGATCGTCGCGGCGTGTCTCGGGGTGTTCAGGTGGTCCGCGCAGCGTGACATCGGCAGGCAGGTCGGCCACGATGCGATCGACAGATCACTGGTCGGCCGCAGCACCAGAGCGCGGATGACCGCGGCATTCAGCCACCGGGCCGAACGGCTGCTGGGCCTGTTCGCGCTGGTCACCACCGTCACCTCGCTGGTGGTGCTGGCCGGGGCCTCCGGGGGCGCGCCACCTTGGCAGTACGCGCCGTGGCTGAGGGTCCTGGCCGATGCCGGCCTGTGGGTGACCCTGGGCGTGTCCGCCGGGGTGCTGGCGTTGGGCGCTCGGATGCGGACCTCCCCGAGTGCCCGGCGGGTGGTTGGGGTGCTGTGGGACCTGAGCACGTTCTGGCCCCGGGTCGCCCATCCGCTGGGCCCGCCGTGCTACGCGGAGCGGGTCGTGCCCGAGGTGGTCAACCGGGTGGGCTGGGCCGACGATCAGGGGGCGAACACCATCCTTTCCGGACACAGCCAGGGTTCGCTGATCGCGGTGGCCGCGGCCGCGCAGTTGCCCGCCCGGCGCATCCCCGGCCTGCGGATGGTCACCTACGGTTCGCAGTTGCGGACGCTGTACGGGCGGGTCTTCCCGGGAGTCCTGGGTCCTGCATGTATCGGCTACCTGCCGATGCCCTGGGCGCCGGGGTTCCTTTCCGCAGAACCCGATGCTCCGGACCTGGGGTCGCGGGTCGTGCTCACAGGTGCGCCGGGCGGGCCGGGGGAGCCCAGCCTCGGCCAGCGGCTGCAGGTGTCCTCCGCGTTCCCACGGTGGATCAACCTGTTCCGGCGCACCGACCCGATCGGATTCCGGGTCTTCTCCGACCGGCAGTCGATGGTGGACCGCTATGTCAGCGAGTACTCCCCGGCCGGGATCGGGGATCCCCATCCGGGCGTGCAGACCCACAGCCGGTACCAGTTCAGCGAGCAGTACCGCGATGTGGTGGAGCAGTGGTACGCCGAGCCCGGATACCCA
>DAOMFH010000055.1:0-10223 GCA_035429705.1 Actinomycetota bacterium | reverse complement strand
GGGATGGCGGCGGAGCCTGGCACCTACACCAGCCCGCCGCCCACACCGCCGGCGAAGGTGACCTCGGTCGGCCTGCTGGGACTGGCAAGCGCACTGCTGGCCGGTGCCAGTGCCGTCCTGGCGTTGAAGACCTTCTACGGGCTGTTCACCGCGGTCCCGCTGCTGGTCACCGTGCTCATGGCAGTGGTCGCCATCGCCTGCTTCGTGCCGGCGATCCCCGCGCTCAAGGCACTGCTGGCCGCCCCACGCCGGGCGCGACTGCTGGCCGACGATGACCTCGTCGGCGCCCGGGAGGTCACGGCCAGGGCCCGGGAGGACGGCACCGTGGCCATGGGCTACGCGCTGGCCGTGTTCATCGGCGCGCTCTTGCTGGGTTTCGTCTCGGCCAACAACGGCGCCGTGATGCACACCTTCCTGCAGTGGGACTTCATCCAGGAGTCCTGGCGGGAGGTCACCAAAGCGTTCTGGGTGAACATCCAGGTGGCGATCGGGGCGGAGGTGTTCGTCCTCATCGTGGGCCTGATCATTGCGGTCATGCGCCTGCTTCCCGGGCGCGCCGGCCGGCCGCTGCGCTGGATCGCGACGCTGTACGTCGACACGTTCCGGGCGATCCCGAGCATCATCGTGCTGTTCCTCGTCGGGTTCGGCCTGTCGCTGGCCAAGGTGCCGATCCTCGACAGCCTGTCGCCGATCTGGCTGGCGATCTTCGCGCTCACCCTGACCTACGCCGGGTACGTGGCCGAGGTCTACCGGGCGGGCATCGACTCGATCCACCCCAGCCAGTGGGCCGCATCGCGTTCGCTGGGCCTGTCCTACGGGATGACTTTGCGCACCGTGATCGTGCCCCAGGCGGTGCGCCGGATCATCCCGCCACTGCTCAACGACTTCATCGGCCTGCAGAAGGACACCGCGCTGATCGGGGTGATGGGTGTGATGGACGCGTTCATGATCTCCCGCCTGATCGCCGCCGACGTGTTCAACCTGACGCCAGTCATGGTCGTGGCAGCGCTGTTCGTGATCATCACGATCCCGCAGGCCCGTTTCGTGGACCGACTGATCGCCCGTGAACAGGGCCGTCGTACCGGAGGTGCGTCATGACCTTTCTACAGATCCGGGACGTCCACAAGGCGTACGGGGACCACGAGGTGCTCAAGGGGGTCAGCCTCGACGTCAACCGGCACGAGGTGGTCTGCCTGATCGGGGCCTCCGGCTCGGGCAAGTCGACCCTGCTGCGCTGCATCAACGCCATCGAGACGATCAGCTCGGGCCAGATCCTCGTCGACGGCGACGTGGTGACCGGCGCCGGGGTGGACGTCAACCGGCTGCGCCGCAACGTGGGCATGGTCTTCCAGTCCTACAACCTGTTCCCGCACATGACCGTGTTGCGCAACATCACGCTGGCCCCGACGAAGATCGGCGGGGTCCCGCGCAACGTGGCCGAGGAACAGGCGATGGCGCTGCTCGACCGCGTCGGCATGCGGGAACGCGCCTCGTACTACCCCGACTCGCTGTCCGGCGGTCAGCAACAGCGGGTAGCCATCGTGCGGGCACTGGCCACCAACCCCCAGGTGCTGCTGCTCGACGAGATCACCGCGGCCCTCGACCCCGAACTCGTCGGTGACGTGCTCGCGATCGTGCGCGAACTTGCCGAGGACGGCCTGACGATGCTGCTGGCCACCCACGAGATGAGCTTCGCGCGCGAAGTCGCGTCCCAGGTGTGTTTCCTGCACGAGGGCCGCATCCTCGAGCGGGGCCCGGCCGAGCAGATCTTCGGGGATCCGCAGGAGGAGCGCACCAAGCAGTTCCTCAGTCGAGTGCTGACAGCAGGAAGGATGTAACCGTGGTAACCGTACCCACCGCACTCGTCCGGCGACCCACGCCGGATCTGGTCGACGGAATCGTCACACACATCGACCGGCAGCCGGTCGACGCGGAGCTGGCCGCACAGCAGCACGCCGGCTACTGCGACGCGCTGCGGGCGGCCGGCTGGCACGTGCAGGAGGTTGAACAGGCGCCCGGGTGCCCGGATGCCGTGTTCGTCGAGGACACGGTGGTCGTGGTGGACGAGACCGCGATCCTCACCCGGCCCGGGGCGGACTCCCGCAAACCCGAGGTGGACGGCACCGAGCGGGCCGTGCGCGAACTCGGGCTCGACGTGGTGCGCCTGGCGGCGCCGGCCACCCTCGACGGCGGCGACGTGCTGCAGGTCGGCGACCGCGTCTACGTCGGTCGAGGGGGGCGCACCAACGCCGAGGGCATCCGGGCCTTGCGCGCGGCGGTCGAGCCGTTGGGCCGAACCGTGGTGCCGGTCGGCCTCGTGGACGTCCTGCACCTGAAGTCGGCGGTCACCGCACTGCCCGACGGGACGTTCCTGGCGCTGCCCGAACTGCTCGAGCCGGGCGTGTTCCCGGTCTCGCGCCCCGTCGACGAGGAGGCCGGCTGCCACGTCGTGCCGCTCGGTGGCGACGAGGTGCTGATCAGCGCGTCGGCTCCGCGCAGCATCGACCGCCTTGCGGACCTGGGCTACCGGCCCCGGGTCGTCGACATCGGCGAGTTCGAGAAACTCGAGGGCTGCGTTACCTGCCTGAGTGTCCTGATCCGTCCCGCTACCGACTGACCAATAACCAACCCTGGTCCGGCCGGTGAAGACCGGACCCACACGAGCATGCCCACAGACGAGGAGAAGTAACACCATGACCCGCATACCCACCGACGGCGTCGCCTTGAGCCAGGCCCAGCAGGAGTTCGTCGCACTGGCCCGCGACTTCGCTGCCCGGGAGATCCGGCCACGGTCCCGGGAGGTCGACGAGGCCGACGTCGAGTCGCCCCTTGACCTGTGGGGAAAGGCCGCCGAGATCGGACTGGCGTCCTACATGCTGCCCGCCGAGTACGGCGGCGGAGGCGTGACCGACCTCGTCACCCAGTGCCTGGTGCAGCAGGAACTCTGCTACGGCGACGTCGGCATCGGCAACTTCCTGACCTCCAGCGCGTTCTTCGCCGGCCCGGTTGAGGCGCTCGGCGACGACGAGCAGAAGCAGCGCTGGCTCACCCCGCTGACCGGCGACAACCCGCCGATCACGGCCGTGGCGGTGACCGAACCGGGGGTGGGATCCGACTCGGCGAGCCTGCAGACCCGGGCCGTGCGCGATGGCGACCATTACGTGCTCAACGGGCAGAAGACCTGGATCTCCAATGCGCCCTACGCCGAGTGGATCGTGGTGTTCGCCACCGTCGACCCCGCCCTGCGCAGCAAAGGCGTGACCGCGTTCCTCGTCGAACGGGACATGCCGGGGGTGACCATCAGCCAGCCGATGCGCAAACTCGGCCAGCGGGGGATCGTCAACGCCGAGGTCTTCCTCGACGATGTCCGGGTGCCCGATACGCACCGGCTGGGCGGGGAGGGCCGCGGTTTCTACGGGCTCATGCGGACCTTCGACGCCTCACGCATCCTCATCGGCGCCGGCGCGACCGGCCTGTCGCGCGCTGCGCTGGACGCCACGATTCAGTACGCCAAGGAGCGGGTCCAGTTCGGCAAGCCGATCATCGAGCACCAAGCGGTCGCCTTCCGGCTGGCCGACATGGCGGCCCGCACCGACGTGTCCCATCTGGTCACGATGCGGGCGGCCCGCCTGTTCGACCAGGGCGGCAACGTCGCCGTCGAATCCGCGATCGCGAAGCTCACGGCCTCGGAGAACACCACCTGGGTGACCAACGCGGCCCTGCAGACCCACGGGGGCTGGGGCTACAGCCGGGAGTTCCTGGTCGAGAAGTGGCTGCGCGACGCGAAGCTCGAGGAGATCGAGGAAGGAACCAGTGACATCCAGCGGCTGATCATCTCGCGCGGCTTGGGCGCCCGATGACCGGTCTACGGGTCTTCACCGACCCCGCCTCGGTGGCGGTGGTCGGGGCGTCGGCGAACCCGGCGAAGTGGGGCTACTGGCTGGCCCGGGGGGCTCTGCGCGGGGCTGGGCGCCGACGCGTGGATCTGGTCAACGCGGGTTCGGCGGTCATCGAGGGTGTGCCCTCGGTGTCGTCGCTGACCGATCTGCCGGAGGTGCCCGAACTGGTGGTGCTCTGCACGCCGGCCGCCCAAGTTCCCGCGGTCGTCGAGCAGGCTCTCGGCATGGGGGTCCGGGGCTTCCTGGGGATCACCGCGGGTCTGGACGCGGCCCTGGCCGAGCCCGGCGCGGAACGGCGACTGGCCGACCGGATCCGGGCGGCGGGTGCGCGACTGGTCGGTCCCAACTGCCTGGGCCTGTACGACGCCGCACACGAGCTGGAACTGGCCTGGGGGACCTTCACCCCCGGACACCTCGCCGTGATCTCCCAGTCCGGGCAACTGGGCCTGGAGATCGCCGGGCTCGCCGCACATGCCGGCCTGGGCATCTCGAGATTCGTCAGCGTGGGCAATCAGGTCGATGTGACCGCCGTTGACCTGCTGGCTGACCTGGTGGACGACGCCGCGACCCGCGCGGTGGTGCTCTATCTGGAGAGTTTCGCTGACGGCCGTGGGCTGGTGCAGGCGATGGCCCGGCTGCGGCAGGCCGGAAAACCGGTGGTCGTGCTGACCGTCGGTGCCAGCGAGGCCAGCCAGGCGGCGGCCCGATCGCACACCGGCTCGCTCACGTCGGCCATCGACGTGGTCGCCGCCGCCTGCCGGGCGGCCGGTGCGGTCCTGTGTGAGACCCCCGCGCAGGCGGTGGACCTTGCCCACCTGTTGCTCGGCAGCCCGCTGCCGCGTGGGCGCCGCGTGGCGGTCGTCAGCGACTCGGGCGGGCAGGGAGCGCTGGCCACCGACGTCCTGAGCGGGGCCGGCTTGAACGTCCCGCGGCTGGGCGACCACACCGCCGGGCGGCTGCGGGAACTGCTGCCCCCGGCGGCGGCGGTCGCCAACCCGATCGACCTGGCCGGGGCCGGGGAGCAGGACCTGAGCACGTACGCCCGCGTTGTCGACGTCCTGCTGGACTCCGGTGAGGTCGATGCGGTGCTGCTGTCCGGCTACTTCGGCTCCTACGGACTGGACACGCCCTCCCTGCAGGACCGGGAACTGGAGGTGGTCGAGACGCTGGCCGCGTCCGTCGCCCGGTACGAACGGCCGGTGGTAGTGCACTCGATGAGTCACGACTCGGTGGCGGTGCGCAGCCTGCGCGCACAACTGGTCCCGGCCCTGCACACCATCGACGCCGCTGCCCGGGCACTGGCGCAGGCTGCCCTGCTCTGGGACCTGCGCGAGGCCGCCCCCACCGGACCCGGGGCATCCGCGCCCCCGGAACCGGGTCCGGCTCTGGACTACCTGGCTGGGCAGGAACTGCTGGCTGCCGCGGGAGTGCGCTTCCCCGCGGCCCGCGCGGTGCTGGTGCCCGAGGACGTCGCCGGCGCGCTGGCCGGTCTGAGGGCTCCGTACGCGCTGAAGGCCGCCTGGTTGGAGCACAAGACCGAGCATGGGGGCGTGGTGCTCGGGCTGCCCGACGAGCAGGCGGTCGCCGATGCGCTGGCCGACATGCGGACCCGGCTCGGCGACGGCCGGTACGTCATCGAGGAGATGGACCCGCAGACCGACGTGGTGGAACTGATCGTGGGGACCCGGCATGACCGCTCGTTCGGTCCCCTGGTCCTGGTCGGTGCCGGCGGGGTGACCGCCGAACTGCACCGGGACACCGTCCTGGCGCTGGCCCCGGTCACGGAGCAGGAGGCGGCCAGGATGCTGCGTTCACTGAAGTCCGCGGCGCTCTTCGACGGCTGGCGCGGCCGGCCGCCGGTCGATCTGGCCGCTGCGGCGGCCGCGGTGGCTGCGATCTCCAGGCTGCTCGTGGAGCATCCGGAGGTGGCCGAAGCCGAGATCAACCCCCTGCGGGCCGGCCCGGACGCGGCGGTCGCCGTGGACGCACTCGTACTGCGGGCGGCGCAGGCTCAGCAGCACACAGAACAATCCCCCCTGATAGGAGTCACCCGATGATCGACCTCAAGACCGAGTTCGCCGGCAAGGTCGCCCTGGTCACCGGCGGCGGATCCGGCATCGGCCGGGCCATCGCATTGCGCTGGGCCGAAGGCGGCGGCGACGTGGTCGTGCTGGGCCGGCGGATGGAACCCCTGGAGGAAACCGCGCGGCGCGCGGCCGAATACGGCGTGCGCAGCGGCGTGGTCAGTTGCGACGTCCGCGACGCAGCGGCCGTGACCGCGGCGGTGGACGGTGTGGTGGCCGACTTCGGCCGCCTCGATGCCGTGGTCAACAACGCCGCCGGCAACTTCGTCTGCCCGGCCGAGGATCTCTCGGCCGGCGGCTGGAAGGCGGTCATCGACATCGTGCTGAACGGCACGTTCCACGTCACCCGGGCGGCGGCGCCGCACATGCTGGCCGCCGGGCGCGGGGCGTTCGTCAATGTCATCGCCAGCTACGCCTGGCACGGCCATCCCGGTACCGTCCACAGTGCGGCGGCCAAGGGTGGGGTGCTGGCAATGACCCGCACGCTGGCCGCCGAGTGGGGCGGCCGGGGCGTGCGTGTCAACTGCATCTCGCCGGGGCCGACCGAGACCGAAGGGGCCGGGGCCGCGCTGTGGCCCACCGAGGCGGACCGGCAGCGGGTGCTCGCCAGCGTGCCGGCCGGCCGGTTCACCAGCCCGGAGGAGGTGGCCGAATCCGCCGCGTTCCTGCTCAGCGAGGCGCGCGCGGGCTATGTCAACGGCGATGTGCTGTCCGTGGACGGTGGCCAGTGGCTGGGCAAGGTCGTGTATGCGGACTCATCGAAGGCGGACGCCTGATGACCGAGATGACCATGACCGGCGGGCAGGCGCTCGTGGCCGCCCTGGCCGCGCACGGCGTGGACACCGTGTTCGGCATCCCCGGCACCCACAACCTGGAGATCTACCGGCACCTGGGCGACCACGGGATACGCCACGTCGGGACGCGGCATGAGCAGGGCGCGGGCTACATGGCCGACGGATACGCCCGCACCACCGGGCGACCGGGGGTGGCGCTGGTCACCAGTGGCCCGGCGGTGCTCAACGCCGCGACCGCGCTCGCGCAGGCCTGGTCGGACTCGGTGCCGGTACTGCTGGTCTCACCCGAGATGCCGCTTCGGCACCCGGCCCTGGGCAACGGCTTCCTGCACGAGTCGCGCGATCAGCGGGCCGCGCTCGCGGCGGTGTCGGCGGCGAGCATGTCGGTCACCAGTGTCGAGGAGATCCCGACGGCCATGTCGCAGGCGTTCGCGCTGATGCTGTCGGGGCGTCCGCGACCCGTGCACCTGGCGGTGCCCCTGGATGTGCTGGCCGAAACAGCGGATGTCGAGGTGCCGGCCCCGGTGCGACTGCCCGCCATCACGGCGGACCCCGCAGCCGTTGACGAAGCGGTGGACCGACTGGCCGCGGCACGCCGGCCGGTCATGCTGGCCGGCGGCGGCTGCAAGGGTGCCGCCGGTGAACTCCAGCGTCTCGCCGAGCTGCTCGGCGCGGCCGTGGTTACCACGATCAACGGCAAGGGGGTGATGGCCGAGGACCACGCGCTCTCAGTGGGCGCCGGTGTTCACCTGCCCGCGATCCGGGCGATGGTGGAGCAGGCCGACGTTGTGCTGGCCGTCGGCACGGAACTGGCCCCCGCGGACCACTGGTACGGTCCCCTGCCACTGGCCGGCAAACTGATCCGGATCGACATCGATCCGGTCGGCATAGTCACCAACGCCTGGCCGGATGTCGCCGTGGTCGGCGATGCGGCGACGGTCCTGAGTTCGCTGGCCGACGCGTTGACCGACCGCGATCGGCGCGCTGCCGGTGACGCGCACACAGTGGCGGCCGGCTGGCGGGAACTCAAGGACGGCGACGCCCGGGTGGAGGGCGCCGAGTGGGTCGGGCTGATCGATGAACTCACCGGTGCGGTGCCGCGCGACGTGATCGTCGGTGCGGACAACGCCATGGCCTGCTACTACGGGGCGATCGCGGGCCTGCCGACCAACACCGCGGCCTCGTTCCTCTACCCGACCGGGTTCGGCACGCTCGGGTACGGGCTGCCTGCGGCGATCGGCGCCAAGGTCGCCAACCCCGACCGCCCGGTACTGGCCATGCTCGGCGACGGCGGGGTAATGTTCACCGTGCAGGAACTGGCGGTCGCCTCCGAACTGGGACTGCCCCTGCCGGTGCTGATCGTCGACAACAGCGGCTACGGCGAGATCCGCAACGAGATGCTCGACCGCGACGATCCCGTCCACGCGGTCACGTTCGGGGGCACCGACTTCGCTGCCCTTGGCCGCGCGATGGGCTGCCACGCGGTCACCCTCGACTCGCCCGACGGCCTCGGCGCCGTGGTCGAGGCCGCGTTCACGGCCGACCGCCCGACTGTTATCCACCTGATCATGGCCGGCCCGCAGACCTCACCGATGTCCGACCGCACGAATGAAGGAGAAACCGCATGACCACGCCGGACTGCCTGTTGGAGATCACCTGGACCGATCCGGTCACGGGCACCAAGGGATTCGTGGTGATCGACACCCTGGTCCGCGGTCTGGCCAGCGGCGGCCTGCGGCTGCGGCGGGGCTGCACCCTGGAGGAGGTTCGCGGTCTGGCCCGGGGCATGACCCGCAAGGAGGCCCTGGTCTACGACCCGGCGGACAACTACATCCCGCTGGGCGGCGGCAAGGGCGGCATAGACGTGGACCCCGCCGACCCGAGGGCGACCGAGATCCTGTCGCGGTTCCTGGCCGCGGTGCTGCCGGTTGTCAAGGAGCAGTGGAACACCGGCGAGGACTTCGGGCTGCGTCAGGAGACCATCGATCAGGTGGCCGCGGACCTGGGCCTGGACTCCACCGTCGAGGCCGCGTTCGCGACGCTGGACGATGCCGCCGCGGCTCGCGACCGGCTCGCGCGGGCCTTCGCGGTGCGGGTGGGCGGCATCTCGCTGGGTGACCTAGTGGGCGGATACGGGGTCGCGCAGGCCGCGATCGACGCCGGCCGGCACCTGGGGTTGTCCCCGGAGTCGACCACCGCGGTGGTGCAGGGATTCGGCTCGATCGGCGGTGCCGCAGCGCGCTACCTGGCCGCCAACGGGGTGAAGGTGGTGGCCGTGGCCGACCGGGAGGGGCTGATCCGCAACCCCGGGGGCCTCGACGTCGAGGCGCTACTCGCGGCCCGTGACGACCTCGGGGTGATCGACCGGTCGGGACTGGGCCCGGACGTCGAACTGGCGGATCGCGATGCCTGGCTCGAGCAGCCGTGCGATGTGTTGGTGCCCGCGGCGATGTCGTACGTGATCGGCCCGGAGGACGTCGACCGGATCCGGGCCCGCGTGATCGTCGAGGGCGCGAACATGCCGACGCTGCCGGAGGCCGAGGCAGCCCTGCTGCAGCGCGGCATCCCGGTGGTCCCGGACTTCCTGGCCAACGTGATGACCAACGCCTGGTGGTGGTGGGTGGTGTTCGGCGACATCGCCGCGAGTGCCGAGTCGTCCTACGCCAAGATCGACCGGGTGATGGCGCGCTTGGTCGATGCCGTGTTCGCCGACCGCGCCGACACTGGACGGACTCTGCGCGAGTGCGCACTGGCCCTGGCTGCTGAGAACGCCGCTGCACTCGCCGAGCGGGTCGGGGTCACCGCGACCTGACCGGCCGCAGCTCTCAGCGGTAGTTCACGAACTGCAGCGCGAAGTCCAGATCCTGTTCCTTCAGTAGGGTGATGACCTGCTGAAGGTCGTCGCGCGACTTGCTGGAGACACGCACCTCGTCACCCTGAACCTGGGTCTTGACCGACCTCGGACCCTCATCGCGGACGAGTTTGGCGACCTTCTTGGCCTGCTCCTGAGTAAGCCCGGACTGCAGGGAGGCGCTGATCTTGTACTCCTTGCCCGACAGTCGCGGCTCCTCGGTCTTGAGCGCCTTCAGGGAGACGTGGCGCTTGACCAACTTGTCCTTGAAGACCTCCAGGGCGGCCAGGGCCCGCTCCTCGGTGCCAGCCTGGATCTCCACCGACAGTTCTCCGGTCCAGCCGATGCCCGCCCCGGTGTTCTTGAAGTCGAACCGTTGGGACAGTTCCTTGGCCGTCTGGTTCAGGGCATTGTCGACTTCCTGCCGGTCGACCTTGCTCACGACGTCGAAGCTGCTGTCTGCCATGTCAGCACAATACTTCGGCCGTGTATCCTGGCTTACGCACCTTGGCGGGTTGCCCGAGTGGCCAAAGGGAACGGTCTGTAAAACCGTCGGCGTACGCCTACGCTGGTTCGAACCCAGCACCCGCCACCA